>WFWK01000071.1 GCA_015491135.1 Patescibacteria group bacterium
GGAAATATTGCACATGCATACAACACACCCGGGCTTTTGTATGCTCAAGCCGATGAGAAAAGTGTAAAAATTTTCTAACATGTATCACTATTCCCCGCCTTTGCGGGGTTTCTTTTTTAAAATAGTTTGTAATATAATCTTTATATGATTCGCGAAATACTCAAACACATAAACAGAAAAATGGCAGAAAAAGAAGGGTTTGTCTCTGAGCAAGATTATGTTCCGTATGAAAAAGTAAAAGATTTAATTACTAACCCTGAAACATTTGCTCAAAAAATTGAAGCTTTTGAAAAAGAAATATATCCCGAAGTTAAAATAAAAGGAGAGACTATAGAGCTTGGAGGTGGACACTTCACCAACAAATATACACTTTCTTTTCCAGCAGAGAGCGACAAATACAACTCTCGCATAGTCACTCGCAACTCCCCTCTTTTTATGCACAGATACTTGATAAATGATGACTCTGTTGTCGCCGCCATAAACGGGCCGTTTTTTTGTTTGCACGACGGAGACCTAAAACGATACCCAAAAGAGATAATCTATCATACAAATATAAGAGACGGCCTTGTTTTTGGCCTGCCCTCTGCCGACAGGCCAATGCTTTATGTTGACGAGAGTGGTGAAATGAAATGCAAAGATGCAAAAGCTGTCGGCTCAATTCAAGTAGGCAATACAGTTATAAATTGGATCGGTGGTGAAGGTGTTGCCCACGGAAGAGAGACCGCAAAAGATAACGAAGTATATTTGTTCAATAGTGCATGTTGCACAATTGAATACCAAGACAGAAATGATAAAACAAGTCTTCGCATGTTGAACGAGGAGAAAAACTTTACTCCCGCAAACCCCAACAAAACGGATTTGGTAGTTGATATTGATGAGCAAAACAGAAAACTTATTGTCTCAAAAATTAAAGAAGGTGGCGGAGTGGATTTCTTTGAAGGGTTGTTTATTTTGCAAGTTCCAAATGAAATTGCAAAATCACTAAATATTGGCGATTTTGTAAGCCCGATTGATATTGACGGAATTGCACTAAACAGTGTACTCTCTGCGGTCTCAACCGGTCCTTTAGTCCATCATTTTATAGAAAATGATGACCATCCGATAAATCACGATCCCTCATTGGGGACTTTCCCTCCATTTGAAAAAGGCAAACGCTACGCTCGTTCCGTAGTTTATAAACAAAATGGTCTTATACACTTTACGGTTTTCGACGGAGTGCCACGCTCCAGATTTATGCTCGGGGCTACACCAAAAGAAGTTGCCGAAAACATTCCTGAGAACTCAGATTGGGCTGTGTTTCTAGATGGCGGACAATCATCACGTATAACTTTTCGTGAACAAAACGGACAAATAGACGCTTTTGGAAATAAACAATATCTAAGGTTGCATGTTGCGGACAAAACCGCTCAAGTTGCAAAAGATGAAACTAGATTTTTATGGACAAAACGCGGAAGACCGGTAAACTCCGTGATTGAGTTGGTGGTGAAAAAATGAGTTTACAAATCTACAAAAAACTCCGGCACACAAATTTGTATGCCGGAGCTGAAAGAACTACCATTTTATACTGTTGAGCTGATCGCGACTGTGTGCGATAACAGCGAGAGTACGACCACCAACCCCCTCCTCCGGGTTGGGAATCATTTCAAC
Organism: Patescibacteria group bacterium; assembly: GCA_015491135.1. Classification (GTDB taxonomy): domain Bacteria; phylum Patescibacteriota; class Minisyncoccia; order Phycocordibacterales; family UBA2100; genus S143-145. The sequence goes on from WFWK01000071.1 coordinate 1,648, forward strand.
CACCCCATCCGGAGAATAAATACTGATAACATTCACTCCTTGTGAAAGCAGAAACCTGTCCACCTCAGCGTAGGTCATCTGCACTTCCTTCGGCACAGGCAACCGTAAGTAAGTTGCGTCTTCTCTGTTATCCAGCAAACGCCCAACAAAATCGGCTGCGCCGGGATCCAGGGCTTCCTGAACAATACAGGCCATGTCGGTGCTGACCACCACTCGGACATTGTCACCGGTTTGTTTGTTGAGATTCTCGGCAGCGTCTTCGTTTTGAAAAAACGCGACTATCTCCGCACCCTCTCTCACATGGTTGAGGATAGAGATAACACTGCCAACCGCATTCACATCTGTCTCGGCAAGTACAATTATGGTCGTCGCCTCGCCGATTGATGCTCTGTCTCTGACTTCGGGAGAGTCTATCTCCCCTTTTACAAATCCGGCTAACCTGCCCGGAAATGGATTTTCAGGTAAAGTTGAGACAAGAACAACTCTGCCTTTCACACGAGAGTCGGCAAGCAGGTTGTCTACCAATGAAATGGTGCGTTTTGTACCGTCACCAACGACAACGATGTGATTTTCAAGCGCTACTGACATGAGTCCTCTCCTTCTTTTGTCTGCATAATCACTAGCAGCGGTTGCGACTTTGCCGATAATGGCACTGAAAAAAGCGATGCCAAAAATCATAACAAAAGCTGCAACAGCCCTGCCACCGAGAGTGGTAGGAGAAAAATCTCCGTACCCCACGGTTGTACCTGTAACGATATAAAACCACCAGTATACTCCCGGTTTTACAAGCTCAGAAGTTGGTGATTCTGCATATACCATAAGCGCCCAAGACAGAAAAAAGTGCACAAAAAGCATCACAGCAAGCAGGCGCCATGTCATTCTGTCCAGTAGCGCCACAAGTTTCTGTATTAGCTTAGCGCGAAGCAAAAAATGCATTGCACCTCCTCCTTCTTGCTCTCACCGGCCAATAAAGGCCGGTGAGAGAACGTTGTTAGTCAAGCAACCAGCTACGTCTTAGATACAAATCTAAGACGCACGGCTGCATAAGCGTATTTACACAGCGAGACTCAGGGGTAAGCTCGCCTTTTCCAAACACCAGCGCAGCCCGAAACAGATCCGGAGTTACATACTCCGTCTCCACTTCAAACGTGCTGAGTGTCTGAACACGTCTTTTGATATCGGCTGAACCCCCCTTTTTCCATGCCAAGTAAAACCCCCATTCACCAAAAGAGGGAATGTTCTGGTGAAATGGGAGTACTTCAAAACCGGCAGATTCAAGGGTTCTGCCTATGGTGAGAAACACTTCCTTGGCAAAGAAGGGAGAAGTGGACTGCACAACCAACAGTCCGTTAGGTGTCATGAGGCGCTTGAGTTTGCGATAGAACTCTCGCGAATAGAGTTTTGCAAGCTCAACGGAAGATGGGTCTGGAAAATCTATGATAACCACACCCCATCTCTTGTCATGCAGACTGCCAACAAACTTATCGGCATCCACATGAATAACATTCACGTCAGCGATATGCAGTTTTTGTCTCTTCGGATTCCCCATGTAGATGCTTTTAAAGCCATCTCCGGAGACGCCCGATGAAGAAACTGCCACAACCCTCGCATCATCAAAAGCTCCTTTATTGATTTTGCGAAGGTATGGGTTGGTTTTTGCCATCTTGACCATCTCCGGGTCAAGATCAACTAATGTCACTGATCTGACGCGCCTGTATTTTAGCACCTCACGCAGTGCAAGCCCATCTCCGCCTCCCAAAATAAGCACGTGGGGAGCGTACGGATTTAGGGCCATAACGGGGTGTACAAGAAGCTCATGGTACCGCTTCTCATCAATGGATGAGAATTGAGTGTTGCCGTTGATGTAAAGGCGAACATCCCCGGTCTCTTTATTTTCGGTTACCACCAGGTGCTGATATTTGGTGGTCTTGCTCGCCACTATCGGGTCATCATAAAAACGTTGCTCCATTTTGATGTTCCACTCGCGATTGTGCGTATACCCATAGGCAAGCGCAATAGCAACCGCAAGTATAACCGTCACCGGAATTTTCCAGTTTTTCACAACTCCTCGATACGCGAAAAAAGCAACGGTCACCGCTGCAACAGCGAAGTTGAACCCAGCAACGATGAAGCTGATTTCGGTAAGAGGGAAGTTTTTGAGCAGAAACTTCACCCAAATGACAGCCCCTACAAACGCTCCCACATAGTCCATAGCGTAGACCACAGCGAGATTGCGTTTGATGGAGGCGCCATGCTTGTTGATGATTCTCATGACAATCGGTATCTCAAAGCCGATGAGAAAACCGATTACCGTCACAAGCCCATAGAGCACCAACAAAAAGTGCTCACTCATGTACCCGAAGGCTGCATAAATGGCCAAGGGCGCAAAACCCCCAAGAAGCGCCATGGAAATCTCAATTCCCATAAACGCTTCAAGAAGGAACCAATCCGGAACCTTCTTTTGCACCCAGCCGGAGACACCCATCATCAGCATCATGAGTGCTATGATAAACGAAAATTGCTCAACCGTTCCTCCCAAGATATAGGAGGACATTGTTGCGAGTACATATTCGTTTACCAGTCCGCTTGCTCCGGTTGCAAACATGCAAAACCCAAACAAAAAAGTCATTAACCTGAGTTTTGCAAATCCGGTTGGTTCTTTACCAATCGCCTGCACATACACCATAGTAACTCCTCCTTTTCAAAGAACTCTCCTATCTGCCCGCTTCAAAGAAACGAGCAAAACAAGAGGGAGAATGCTGCAGACACACAGCATTCTCCAGAGTATGAAAGAACTACACGATGGCCGCGTTGATCATCAGCGCAACACCGATGTTTACAGCGACCAGTACAACAGAGACGGCCATGTTGCGCTCCTGAATCTCCGCTTCTGCCTTAACCGAGGGCAAAAGCAAATGATCGGCAACAACCGACACAATCATGAGAGCAACTACCGCTACTGTTGCATACACCGCAAAAGAGAAGAGATCGGAGAGTAGATTACCACCGTCCCCTGCAATAGCACCGAAAAGCGCCACAGAGGTGGCAATCATCAGCCCGCCTACCACCAAGCCGGCGGAGTTGTTGCCAAACTCAATCTCTTCAAGAATTTCTCCCGAGGCGAATATATCGTACAGGCGAGTTACGACAAGAAAGACAACCTGACCTGCAACGAAAAATATCACCGCGGAAAGAAGAGAACCTTCTCCGGCAAATGCAGCCATGGCCACAATACCGGTGGCCAAGTAGCCACCAAACTCCACAAACCCCACCGCAGTATTACCATTGCGAATGGCTTTGGTATTGCTTACATTGCCCAGCACGATAAAGTCATTGATCGCGCGAGCAACAAACAGCAAAGCGGTGATGATAAGACCGTCAACAATGAGATTTGCGGTGTCCACCGCAAACCCCTGCGACGGACCGGAGACCGCCCCGAACATACCTACGGCAATACCAAGATAAAACCCAGCTCGTCGAAGAGCCACGGCGAGGTTGCCGTTTTTGATCTCGTCATCTGGTGAGAACTCGGCAAGCATATCGCTTGCCAATTTCGCCACCCACACAAACGCCAGGGTGATAGTCAAAAAGACTACGCCCATGGCAGTACCCATCACAACTTCCATTATCTTACCTCCTTGTTACTTGCCACGACCACCGGGACCACGACCTCTGAAACCGGATCCGGCACCTCGGATGCTTGCGGATTTGAAACCGCCTCGCTTTGCGAACGAAGTTTTTGCAAAGCGACTGCTGGTTCTGGTGCGTTTGCCGAACGTGCCGTATGTCGGCTTTTTTTCATCCCTACCATAGTATCCGCGCTTACCGCGATAGTTATCGCGCCAGTAGCGATACTCATCACGGTAGTAGTAAGTGGGATGAGTCGGGTCAAAAAAGAGACGGTAGATGGCGTAAGTCTCAAGCCAGCTCCACCTCTCTTTTCCGGTCTCAGGATCCTTCTCCCACCGGCCGTATTTGGGGTTACCGACTTTGCTCAGCCCAACAGGGGTGGGTTCCTGGAGCTTCTCCGACTCAAAAAACCCATAAGGTTTTGAGACAATCTCCATACCAAGGGCATGAAGATACTCATCGAAATCTTCCTCATCCACCTCAACCCAGTCGGTGTATTTTTTTACACCGTTTTCAATGATGAGGTATTTGTGGAAGAATCTCGGCTCCATATCCTCCACCCAAAATGATGAGTCATCGTCACCTTTGGGCCAGTTAAGCGACAGCTTGTCTTTTGTGAGACCAAGCGCCACCCACATTTTGGGATCAATGTGGATATCAAGCTTCCATCCACCAAACCCCTTGTAAAGGCGAGCCAGATTACCGGCCTCTCCCCGCCACTCGCCGGGCTTTAATTTGGAGAAATACCGGAAAACCTGCTCACTTACCTGAACGGGCTCGTAGAGCATATCGGGAGTATTGTCCCAGTCACTCCACGAATCCCAGCTGGAGCGACCAATCTGAATCCAATACTCCACTTTCATATCGGCAAGAATTTTGGTGTACTCCCGGTAGAGTTCACCAAGCTTCTTGCGCAAACCTTTGGCAGACTCACGCAACTCCTTAAGACGAGTGCTCACAAGAGCAACAGAGTCCGCAAAGGCGGCATAATCTGCCGACCCTCCTTTTTTGTGCTTTGCAAACTGGCTCTCTGCCTTCTTGAGTGCCGAGAGAGCCTCATCACGCGCTTTCTGAAGTGGAGCAAACAAGCCGGAGATATCACCTTTACGATTAGGATAATCTCTTTTGGCCTTCTCCACAACAGACTCAACAGAAGAGACGATTTTCTTTATCTCTTCCGCTTCTTTTCGTGCGCGTGTGATCCACTCGGATGCCTTATCCTTGGCTGTTGCAAGGGTAGTCATACGCTTTCCCACCCACGCAATCGCTCTCTTGGCTGACCGAAACGCCTCATCAAAGAGTTTGAGTTGCGACTCAAGCTCTTTTATATCTTTTGAGCTGTTCCGGTCGTAGATGGGCTTGATGCGCGCTTTGTATACGAAACGCAAACGCTCAACCTTGGCTTTCGCCTCGGTGAACTTCTGGTTCCATTTTTCGCGCTTTGCATAAGGCGCGAAAAACTGCCACTCTTTCGAGCCTTGTTTGAAGGCGAAAGACTTTTTCTCAGATTCCAGATACCGCTCCAGATTTTCAATCCTGGTCGGTATCTGCTCCACCCTCTGCTTCAGTTGCTCCGGCAAACCATCACAGCCTGCCAGGACAACTGAAAAAAACGCAAAGAGCAGAAATGCCAAAAACTTCTGTGGCATTTTCTACCTCCTTTCTACCATCGTGCGAGTGAAGACGATTAGATCTTCGTTCGGGTAGGCATGCGCCGTCCGAACTGTAAGAACATCGTCTTTCACGCTTGCGACAAGTACCGTGGTCGGAACTCGCCCATCTTCGGTTGCCGGAAACTCACAATGCAACCCTCTATCACAACCTTGCAGAGCGTGATAGTGCAACTCATTCAGAGCTTCCAGTCCTTCTTCCCACGGAGTTATCCGTGGCACAAACCGATAGCCAAGGTCTGCGATTTTTATCTCAACAGCCCTTGGTTTTCCGTATGTAATGGGGGTAATGTTTGTCCTGACTTCCATGCAAGCAAAAACCTCTGAAAGGGTTATGTTGCCTGCGCGGAAAATCAAGAAGTGACTTTCGCCAATAACCCCCATAGTAACGGAAATCCAGGGAGTTATAAAGTTCTGACGCCTGAGGAGAGTGAACTGTCTTTCATCTACCGCCTCAAGTGCCAGAGTAAATCGCAGATCCTTGGCCGACTGGTCAATGTAGCCAGTGGCCTGCATTTTCTACTCCTTATCCGGATCTTTCATAAACGCTTCCAGAGCGTTTTTCACGCGTGCCGGAAGCGTCCCGCCGAGCATCACCAAGCCCTCCACTCCTTGAGATAGGGTTTTGTATCTCTCAAGGAGAGAGATGATCTCGGATCCAAGTTCGATGGTGGAGGTGTGATCTGTTGTCTCATCAATAAGTTCAACCAGAAACACATCTTCACTACCACCTGATCCAATCGCCTTTTGCCGATGACCGTTAAGGTACACCGGAAAGTCGACCTGCCCTTTAGGGAGCAGATGGAATGCCGCAAGCGGAACAGAGATAACCTGCTCATGATCGGTCTTTACATCCTTCAGGCGAAGATCCACCCATAAGTTGCCACCACGTTTGGCGACACTGGGCACACCCGCAAGCTTGTGCGGGTGCCCATTGATTTTCACTTCAGGCATTGCTTTCCTCCTTCAGCTGTAGAACTTCCACTTCAGAGCTACGAACAGTGCGGCTGGTAAACGCTTCTCTCTCGGGACGAGAGTCTGAGGCGTCGTCATACCACATCTCAATGGTGAGTGTGGTACCGTCGTCCGCCTCAAAGGCAAAAAAGCGCACCGGCACTCCTTCCGTATCGGAGCCGAAGGCATCTCGGAAGTAAAGCGCCGCGTACGTCTCTTCATCATCGTAGCAGAAGGTTTTACCCCTCCACTGAATCTCTCCCTCTTCCTCCTCGGCGAAGTACTCAAGGAGTTCCCGAGAGACTTTTCCGTAATCAGAGCGTAGCTCACGAAGCCCTACTTCCTGCTCGGTAAGCCACAGCTCTATCTCGTCGTCCTCGTACCACTCAAGAAACAGGACCTCGCCCGTTTTGAGCGACAGCAGCTCCAGCTCATATGTCCAGTACTGCTGTTTTTTGGGGCGGAAGTTCCACTTGGCATCAAGGTACTTGCCGATGCTAAGTACCTTGAACACTTCTTCTCCGATGCTGAGATAGCCACCGACGGCCACATCTTTGACCGTGTAGCGATGCCTTTCGGCTTTGGGAAGTGGCTTGAGGCCACGGATGGCCCCAAGCCTACGGGCTTGCTTTTTGTTCATTTCACTCTCCTTTCTTTTCAAGCGCATGGCGAAGGCGAGTCATTGGGTCCGCCGCTCTGCGCATGATGGATGAAATCTGCTGGAGTTGCGCGCTAGCTTCCTTTGCCTTCTCTTCCGTCTGCGCGCTTATTTGCCTGATTTCATCCACCATTGCAACCACTTCGTTGGCGGCTTTTTGAAGCGCTTGCGGGTCAACAAGAGACCTGCTCTGCATACGCGCCATCTGAGTTGTCACCTGACGCGTTTGCCTTGCAGTGTCTTGAATAGTGCGTTCAGCAGAGCGGGTAATCTGCTCCATAGTGCTCACAAGCCCCGCCTGCTGAGTCGCCGCCGCTTTTACCATAAGGTTTGTTGCAACGGCAGGCAAAAGCACATTCACCAGTCGAGACACCCCCTGCTCAATCTTGCGAGCGTTTGCAATGAGCGCCTCGGCCGCAAGACGAGACTGAACATTGAGAGTATCAACTGTCTGAATATCAACCACTTGAACTGCCAAGTGGTTGACAATGTTGGCCAAGGCTTGCGCTTGTACAGGGTCCTCTACCTCAGCTTGCCTCTGTTTGAGGCCCTGCCATACAAGTTGTCCCATGTAAATAGCTTCTTGAAGCTCTCGCTGAGTTTCAAAAAGCTTGTCTGAGATGTGAGCTAACTCCACAGCGTTGCGAAGCGCCTTATCGCGCTCGGCAAACAAATGCCGTTTGAGTGCCTCAATGGTTGATGCGACGGTATCCTTCCTCTCGTTGATAACTTTGAGCACCTCCTCACCCTTAGGTGCTCTGCGAAGGAGACGAGAGACAAAACCCATAATCCCGAAATTTTCGGTTTGACTTACAACCTCGGGATTGATGAGATCAAGCTGGGTTTTGATATCAATCAAGGTCTTGTTAACCGAAGACCCTTCCGATACCTCCCGGATAACATCGGCAATTTTGGCATCCATAAGAGATACCTGGCCTGTGTTTGCCTGCATATATTCACTGCCGAGGCTGTAGACCTTGGCGGTGATAGAGGTATTGTTCGGGTCCTCAAGAATAGCATCGACAAGCTCTGTGGCTTGTCGCCTAATCTCCTCGTCCCGCTCGTCGCTGAGAAAACCCGGCCTCATGGGCCGAATGTCATCAACGGTTTGTACCTCTTGCGCCTCAAGAGGTACAAGCTCGCCATTGCTGACAGCAGGTGTTGGAACTTGAACCTGTGTCGTAGTTTGTTTGGTATTGGTCATCTCATTTCTCCTTGCTTAGATGTTTTTGACCTTCAGAAAAGCGCTGGAGATCTCAAAATCATCCAGACGCCCTTCATTCAGTTGACGCTTCTTCTCAGATACGCTCTGGCTCAAGCTTTCAATTTGAGCCAAAAACTCACTCCTTTTTTGTTCCTTATCGTCTTGTGAGAGTTTAAGATAGCTCTCTACAAGATTTGGAAGACCATCTTTTGCAAGAGTCTCCAAGTTATATGTTGTCTCGGAATTCTCCGATTGACGAAGCGCTTCGGGAAAAGTTGCAAGCAACAGATCAAGCAACCCCTCCACAGCGCCAATAACATTTGCATCATTGCAGCGGAGTCGCAACGTCTCATTGAGACGAACAAGAGACTCCTCCACCGTATCGTGGCGTTGCTTGATGGTAGGCATTGCAAAAGAAGCCGCCTCCTTTGCAACCTCCACCGGGTGCTCACCTTTCGCTCCGGCAATCAGCAAAATAAAAACCAAAGCGCCTAAGGTGACACCGATGACAAATGCAAGTGCAACCGGCATCTTGAAAACAAAATACGCAATCGCAAACACCATTGCCACAACGGTAAAAGAGATAGAAGATTTCATGATTCTCTCCTCTTTTGCATGTCAAAGTTCATCTGCAGCAAAACCGCAGACCCAAGGCATGCAATACCACAGAAATCAATAAAAGTCAATATCTTTAGACAAATCACATTTGCACTGCAATTCTTTAAAAATCATCAATTTACCCCCTTTAATAGTCACTTGCACAGGGTAGCAAGTCGGGGTGCCGGGAATCGAACCCGGGCCACACGGTCCCAAACCGTGCACACTACCATTATGCTACACCCCGAAGTTTCCAGTCCGTTCCCAAACAATACGAACACGAGGCTTGTATGGGAACAGATTTAAATAATACATGTCTTTTTAGATTAAGCAAGAACTCAAAAACAAGCCAGATTCTTATAAATCATACAAAGGACGCTAAAATGAATTTTTTAAAGGACAAAATAAAACTGAACTTAATAATGGTAAAGGACATGCAATTTTACTATCGGTCAATATTGTAAAACAGCTCACAAAACGCTGTTTTATCGTTTAAATTCATAAATACAGACACTAAATGCACTTGATAAAGGCATAAATCATTTTCTAACATGTAAGTTTTTGCAACATTTATTATATTTCTTAGCTTTTTTTCATTAACCCTAGAGGCCGGATCCATTTCACGTGCAACAATATTATTTTTTATTTTACTTATTTTTTCATGTGTAACCGTAGTTTTAACTTCAAAAAAATGTATAGTGTACATTTCACGTGAAATATTTTTAAGCGCTTTTTTAAATTCTTTTTTAAAAATTCTCCTAAAAAATCTACCAAAAACAAAAGCTGGTTTTTCACGTGCAACTATATCTATCTCTCCCCAACTTTTTAAATAATTCCTTGAGATTATATAAAAACCGCGCTTTTTTAAAAATTTAACCGCCAAATCCTCGCCTATTTCCCCTATTTTTTTGTTATTAAACTCATTAGCCATAAAAACATTTTGATGAATTCAAATATTTAGATATGCAAGAATTATAACAAAATATAATTGCCTTTTTGCTACTTTTTAATTTTAAAAGTTGCACGTGAAATATGTTACTACGTAACTATTTTTTTAAATTTAAAGAATTTAAAAAATATTTGTTATGGTCGCGTTTTAACCTCAAAATTATATCTATACTAAAAATATGGCTTAGTAAAGCCATATTTTATTAAAGTCTAAACGATATTTAAAAGACACAAAAATGTCGCTTATCCACTTATAAACAGGGTTATCCACACTTTTTGTGGAAAAAGCTGTTTATAAGTGGATTTTTAAAGGACTTTGAATAAAAAATCTATTAACACAAATCAGTTTTGTTGATTTCAATAAATTAAAGGTTGTGTGTTTTAGTGTTTTATTGTCTTTTTTAGTGTGTATGCAATAGAAAACATCCTTTGAGGGTGTTTTCTATTAGCAGTACGGGTAGGCCCACACCATACAAACCGTCTCGTATGCACTACAACTTAAACAAGACTAACAATAGAATTATAATCGTGGATACATTTGTACACCGTAGTATGGTGCGGGTAGGGAGAATCGGCGTCAGCTCACTAACCATTTTGTTCGCGCAGTGCGCTCCAAAATGGTAAGTGGCTCCTGCCCGGCCTCGCCTGTTGTCGCTTCGCTCCAACATGGCTCCGGCTTTCGATTCTCCACGCACGCAAAGCAGTTTGCGTGCTCTACTCCGCACTGCATGCAACATAAAACACCCCCTTTGGGGTGTTTTATGTTGGCAGTGCGGGTAGGGAGAATCGAACTCCCGTCTCAGCCATGGCAAGGCCGCGTTCTACCACTAAACTATACCCGCACCCTTGGCATGACCATGGTCATGCCAAGGGTGCGGGTAAACCCGCTTTCCCTTTAGCTTCCATGGTCTGTTACCAAGGTTTTATACTTGAAGTTTTACAACCTCAAGCTGAGATTACTATAGCAAATCAGCCATAAAATTCAATGTATTGACAAATAGTATTTTTATTGTGCCTTACAAACAGTAGAGATAGCTGGAGGGTGAAAACATGCAAATCGCTCTTTTTCTTATCTGTGCTGCGCTCGGATTTGTGATTCTCTATATCACATTTTTCTGGGCTCCACGCGAACTGTTGAAAATCAAGCAAAAAGAGGAGAAAGAGAAATGGCTGGCAAAAAACAAAAGCCAAAACCCAAAAACCCAATAGCAAAATCTATCCGGGGCGCGCGCTTTCACATGAGAACTGTGCGTGCCAAAAAAGGAAAGGGAAGTTACAGACGAAATCCGAAACACCGCCACAGAGATGGCGGTGTTTTTAGTTTTTAAATTGACTTGTTTTTCCAAGGTGTATTTGCTAAGTTGAAAGAGGAGACTTAACAAGGAGGGAGAAAAATGAACTTCGTGTACCTAATAATGCTCTCGGCAGTGTTAATTATACTCCTTTGGGTTGCCTTTGACTGGGCACCAAAAGAGTTGCAAAATATGCTCTCTGACAAAGACAAGGAGGGAAACGATGGACAAGAAAAATAAAACTCTATTTGTGCTCTGTAGCAATGCCATAGAAATAGACAAAACTGAAGGACCCTTTTTCACAAATCACCTAGCGGCCTTAGAAACCACTTTAATCCGCGGAGAGCAAGGCGAAAGTTTTGGGGCAAAAAATCTGCACAAAACCTTGCTTGCGCACATTAAAAAACCATGGGTTGGAAAATACAGAACCACTCAAGTCTCTGTAGCAGGTTGGATATGCCCAAACCACGAAATCGTGCCCGAGCTTACGCAAGACTGGAAAGAAGCGGTTGAGTACATTTTGCAAACGTACCAAGGCTGCAGTGAATTTGATAGAGAAGAGGCGGTATGGAAGCTTCACAACTGGTTTTTGTGCATTCACCCGTTTCAAGATGGAAACGGTAGAATGGCACGTCTTTTTATGGCTTATGCTGCAGTTCGTCTGGGATTAGACCCGGCCGGGTTTATAGTCAAACCGCAAATGAAGCAGTTATACTGCGCAATGATAAGGAGCTGGCAAAACGAGGTATTCATACCTCATATTTTGCCAAAATATGAGGTTGTAGAGTGAACATCTGCGCTACCATTTCGGTAGCGCGGATTTTTGTTTCATTTATTTTTATATTTATCTCAAATTTATTGACACTAATTTATATTTATGATATAGTGGCGCAAGCCCTGAGGGGCTGTTTTGTATAAGTTAAACATTTATGATAAAGTAGGCGACTATGGCGTTAACAAAAAGGAAAAAAGACATAGCGATAAAGAAATTACAAAGACACGAAAATGACACCGGCTCAGCCGAGGTGCAAGTTTCAATATTGTCAAAAAGAATAGACGAGCTCACCGCTCATTTGAAAAAAAACAAAAAAGACAAGCACTCTCGTCGCGGTCTTTTAAAACTTGTTGCGAAAAGAAGGGCACATTTGAAATATTTGCAACGCAAAAACCCAGAAGCGTACAAAAAAACAATCAAAACTTTGGGACTTAAAAAATAATTTTTTAAGAAATGCAACAAAAACGGCCAAAGGGCTGTTTTTGTTGTTTAACTGGTTCTCAACAAGAATTTGTTTACCGAGCCCTTTTGATAAAAGGGCTCGGTTGCCCAAAATACACTTTGTGCTGTATAGGAACAAATCTTTTGTATGCTATACTAAAAACAGAACTTTTAATAAATTAAAAACTGTAACTTTGTATTTTTATGTCTGTTATAAAACATCCAACCCAGCGTGTGGGAGTTTTTATAGATACACAAAACCTGTACCACAGCGCTAAAAATTTATATCAAGCGCGCGTGAATTTTGGCGCGGTTTTAAATGAATCTGTCTCTGGCAGGCAACTTGTGCGCGCTAGGGCATATGTTGTAACCACAGAGACAGGGGAGGAGAAGGGTTTTTTTGAAGCTCTTGAAAAACTGGGAATTGAAATTAAAACCAAAGACCTGCAAGTGTTCTACGGAGGGGCAAAAAAGGCCGACTGGGATGTCGGCTTGGCTGTTGACGCTATTTTGGCGGCTCCGAAGCTGGATGCGATTGTACTTGCAACCGGAGATGGGGATTTTGTACCTCTTGTTCAGTATCTGCAAAATCATTCCGGTGTTCAAGTGGAAGTTATATCATTCGGTAAATCAACTTCCACAAAACTGAAAGAAGTCTGCGACTCTTTTACCGATATGGATGAGAACACAGACCTATTTTTAATAGGGCAGAGTAATAAAGATTCCGGCAAATGGAAACTTGTAAGGCGCAAAAAACACGAAAAATAAACGAGATATCTTAATTTCCTTTTATGTTTTCAAACAATTCGGGAAAATCTTCATTTCCTTCCCCAATAAAATGACCCCTGTTTTCAAATTCTAAAAATTTAGAGTGTGGCATTTTTTTGGAAATTAATAAGCCATCAGAGAAGGCGACTATTTGATCATCTTTTGAGTGATAAATAAAAACCTGCTCCGCCTGAGAGCCTACATTCTCCAAATTCTCGGGCACTTTAAAGTCGCCTGCCTGCAGAGGTGAAGAGACAATGTGCAACTGCTTGAGCACAACATCTTTTGGTAAAACATTTTTGGATAAAAACTCAAGAAGAAATATTCCTCCCAGTGAGTGGCCAACCAAAAAAAGTTCTCCGCTTATTAAAGCAATATACTTTTTCAAAATAAGTTCCCAATACTTGTATTTGGCATTGTCAGCGCAAGGCATTTTAGGTTTAATCACCATAAATTCTGGGAATTTTTCTTCATAAAGGTCTTTCCAGCGCTTTGAGTTGACCTGTTGTTTGTCGGGAATATCTACTGCAAGCTGAGATAGATACGCTTCGTACTCCTCCTGCTTTAGGAAAGACTCGCCTCCATGGATATGAATTAAAAACTTGTCCATAAAAAAATCATAGCAAACCACCCAAGGAAAACAAACCCGCATTGGCTTAACAAACATCTTCTTTATGCTATAGTTGCTGGTATTATAAGAGCAAGCTGCGCAGACAGCATTGAATGTCTCTGCGTTCAATTCTGAAGCGCGTAGCTTTGCATAAATAATTTTAAAGCGTATGAAAGTTATAAAAGAATATTCTACAGAAGTTGGCGATAAAAAACTTATCGCGCAATTTACAGACCTTACAGACCAAACAAACGGCTCGGTGGTAATAAAGTATGGGGACACGGCAGTTCTGGCTACAGCTGTTATGGGAAAAGAAAAAGAGGGCCAAAGCTGGTTTCCGCTTTCAGTTGAATTTGAAGAGAAATTTTATGCCGCGGGAGCTATTTTGGGAAGCCGTTTCCGAAGAAGAGAAGGCATGCCCTCGGAAGAGGCTGTTTTGTCGGCTCGCGTTGTTGACAGAACAATAAGGCCTCTTTTTGATCAACGTCTGCGTCGTGATGTTCAGGTTGTGATAACAGTGCTTTCAATAGGAGACGAAGACCCGGATGTACTCGGTGTTATCGGAGCGTCTCTTGCTCTGGGCACGTCTGACATTCCATGGAACGGGCCCGTCTCTGCGGTAAGGATTGGCCAAACTATAGACTCCGACGAATTCATAATAAATCCAAACTACTCAGAGAGAACAAGTGAAAAAGAGCGTTTGGACCTTCTGGCATGCGGTAAAGACGGAAACATAAACATGATTGAAGTGGGAGCCAAACAAGTACAAGAGGAAACTCTCATTCAAGCGCTGGAGAGAGCAAAACAAGAGCACGACAAACTACAAAGCTGGCAAAAACAAATTATCGCGGAAATAGGTAAAGAAAAACAGAAAATTGAATTTAAAGAGCCGTCCGAAGAACTTGTTGCCTTATTTGAAGAGAAAATAGCGCCCAAAATGCTGGATTATGTGTTTGGTCAAAATGCGGCATATGCTCTGAAAGACGAGTGGATGCAAATTGTTAAAGAATCCTTACCTGAAGATCAATGGCAAAATGCCGATGATTATTTTGAAAATAAAATAGATGAATTGGTACACAAAGAGGCTATAGAAAACGGACGGAGACAAGATGGGCGAGCACTGGACGAAATAAGAGAACTTTACACCGAAGTGGGGAGTATTTCACCGATAGTGCACGGAACAGGAATTTTCTACAGAGGTGGAACACACGTTATGTCTGTTGTAACTTTGGGTGGTCCGGAAGACGCTCTTTTGCTTGATACCATTGAATTTCAAGACACACCGAAACGCTTTATGCACCATTACAATTTCCCGCCGTTTTCAGTAGGTGAGGTCGGAAAAGTCGGAGGTTTCAACAGAAGACAAATCGGTCACGGAGCTCTTGTGGAAAAAGCTCTGCGAGCGGTTATACCTTCTCAAGAAGAATTTCCGTATACAATCCGTGTTGTTTCAGAGACAATGGCAAGTAACGGTTCATCATCTCAGGCTAGTGTCTGCGCTTCAACTTTGGCTCTGATGGACACCGGGGTACCCATTAAAGCGCCGGTTGCAGGGATTGCAATGGGTCTTATGTCAGATCCGTCGCTGGTGGGGGAGAGCACTTGGCCTGAGAGCAAGTATAAAATACTTACAGATATTCAAGGGCCGGAGGACCACTTTGGTGATATGGACTTTAAAGTGGCGGGAACTGCAAACGGGGTTGTTGCAGTGCAAATGGATGTAAAGGTTGATGGAGTGCCGATTCATGTGCTGGCGGAAGCTTTTGAACAAGCAAAGCGCGCAAGATTGCAAATTCTTGATGTGATGCTTCAGACCATAGACAAACCAAGACCGGAGATTAACCCAAATGCACCAAAAATAGAAGTAATTAAAATAAAACCTGAACAAATAGGACTTGTAATAGGTACGGGAGGAAAAACAATAAACAAAATAAAAGAAGAAACGCTTGTA
>WFWK01000072.1 GCA_015491135.1 Patescibacteria group bacterium
TGTGAGTACATTGAAAGGACAAACCCGCAAAAAGATATCAAATTTAAAAACAAAAGCAAGAGTAAACCGAGCCCTAAGTTTTACTTAGGGCTCGGTTTGTTTGGGAACAAGCTAGTATCCATAGCAAAACCTTCTTAGGCGCATGTATTGTTTTCGTAATTGCTCAAGCCTTGCTTGAGTGTGCACCTTCTCTTTTATTTCTTGTTTGCAAATGAAATTTTCAATACCATACATCAGCTCTGACATTAAGCTGGCGTTACTGTCACCGCTTTTCTCTCCCATCTTACGCGCCACATCACCAAACAGTCCAAACACCTTACACGGCGTCTCATCAATCGGCTCGCTAAGTTGGCTTTGCAACTGTGCAATTTGATTTTCAAGCCTGCTTAGCTCATAGTAACACTCATCTGCCAGAGCTGAACTTATAAGCGAAGACGCACAAAACACTCCGATTAGATATTTCATCTTTCCTGCCCTCCTTTTTGTAGGTTGTCCTTAAGATAAAGTATCAAAAAAATGTGTAAAGTAAACTTTTTTTACATCCTCTCCGGAGTTGGAATCCCCAAAACTTCAAGTCCTTCTTTTAGCACTGTTGCTGTCGCTTGTACAACCGCGCGTTTTCTCGCTTCTTGCTCATGTCCCAGAACCTTCTCTTTTGCATACCAACTGTTAAAAGAAGCGGACAGATCAAGCAAATATCGTACCAAATAATGTGGCGCAAACTCCAAAGACGCTCTCCTTAGAGCATAAGGAAAGCGAATCAACTCTTTCTCCGGGTCTTGAACATCTTGAATCTTTACCTCTTCTTTGTTTACCTCACTTTCCGCTTTGGCCAACAAAGACTTGGCTCTTGCATATGTATATTGAAGATATGGCCCTGAATCACCTTCAAACGATAGCGCTTTTTCAAAATCAAATACCATGTTTTTACCCATTGAAACTTTCAAAACTTGAAACTTAATGGCGGCAAGTGCAATTTGCTCTGCCGTTTTTTTGTCCTTATCTTGCATTTTATCAAGCGCATGCTCTGCAACCTCGGCAAGTACATCTTCGGCCAAAGGCACTCCCCCCTCTCTTGATGAGATCCTACCCGACGGAAGAGACATTCTGCCATGGTGGAGATATTTTGTTTTCTCTGCTCGCGTACTGTCTATAAGTTCGACCGCTTTCAAAACAAGCTCAAAATGTTGTTTCTGTTCAATATCTGTTATTGTGATTGATAAATCCGGATTATATTTATCAAACTTCTCTTTCACAAGACCGAGATCCTTGGCCAGATATGTTCCAAAGCCTGCAGAGTTTATAAACACACTGTCGTACAAGCCGTATTTTGAACCTCTAAAAATAATCGCGCCATCAGATTTTTCAAAAATATCTCCCAAGTGAGAGAGGACTAATTCTTTGCCCACCTTCTCGGAGTCAGACTCAAAAAGAAGCACATCAACGGAACTGTTTAGTTTTGCTATGGCGTTTTGGAAATATTCAAGCGAAAGCTTTCTTCCTCTTTCATACACTTTCCATTGCGGTTTATCTGTTTGTTTGGTGTAGATTATTTTTGTTATCTCATCCACCTCTTTTTTAACCGCTTCGCTCTCTTCATATTTTTTAACTCCTAGGGGGTAGGCTTTCTCAATATCGGATATATCAAATTCATCGGCAACTCCCATTTCAATAAGTCCCCATACCGCTTTTGCTATACCGGGTGAGACATCAGACGGCCAAGAGATAACAACAACGTCAGCTCCGGCTTTTTTAAGAATTCTTGCAACCGCCTCCCCGTATGCGTTATTAACCAAATGCCCAATATGAAAAGGTTTAAACAAATTCGGCGAGCTGTGTTCAACCAATATTTTTTTGCCGGCAAACGGCTTTGGCAGATAAGACTCTCCAGAGAAAGCGTCTAAAAAAGAGTTGAAAAAACTTTTCTCCAAAGTCACGTTTACAAACCCCGCTCCGGCAACTTCCGCCTTGGCAACCTCCGGCTCTTTCTCTATCTCTTCTGCCAGGATTTTTGCTATATCCTTAGGTGCTTTTTGGAGTTTTTTGGCCAAAGAAAAAGCATGGCTCAGCGCTAAATCTCCAAACTCCGGGTTTTCAACAAAAGAAACCGAACCCTCATTTGGCCAGTTTAGTTTTTTTAAAACCTGTTCGGTTTTTAAAGACAATATTTGCTGGATATCCATAAAAGTAATATAGCAAAATATTAACTAAATTAAAGGAATTTGGAGACAATGTCCCAAACATCTTTATGTATATCTTCTCTGCTTTTTAGCATTCCTGCAGGAGCGCAATCCAGCATGCGCCAACTGTCTCGCACAGAAGAGAGTTTCTCATATATTTTTCTCGTTTTTTGTTGGTGCTCATGATTTCTCTCGGCAACATCGCGAGCCTTGCCTTCATCAAGATACCCTCTTTTGGCTTTTTGCAAAACCAGGGCGTAAGAGATGTCCGCCGGCACAGAAAGATACAAAACCAAATCCGGGCGCGGAATTTGCAACTCTTCATGCTCAAGTCGCTCCAGAAAATCGGCAAACTCATCTTGCTCTGTCTCGGGCAGTTTTGCCATCTGGTGCGCCAAGTTGCTTGGTGTGAACCTGTCGCAGATAAGGTGTATCCCTTTTTTGAGTTTTTCTCTCATCTCAGATGCCACAGAGACCCTGTCTAACACATAAGGAAGTGAAGAAACATAAGGGGACATAGACATAAAATCTCCATGTTTTCCGGCTAAAAGCTCTCCTATCAACTTGCCTGATAAAGAGTTTTCATAACGCGGAAATGAAAGCATTTCAACTTTCATTTTGTTTTTTTTCATTTTTTCAAAAAGAAGTTTTGCTTGAGTTGCTTTTCCTGACCCGTCTCCACCTTCTATGACTATAAGTTTTCCTTTCATAATTAACGATTATCACCTTCGCTTGCTATCACACCGCGCTTTTGTCTGTCTGCAAGCTTTTCAATGTTTATGCGCGCAACCTCCGAGAAAGGTTTGCCTAAGAATCTGCTCAATTGCGACAAGTACCAGAGCACATCTCCCATCTCTTTCACAAGCTCTTCTTTTTTGCTCTCTGTTATAACCCCTTTGTCATTTCTCATTATTTTTTTGATTTTCTCAACAACTTCACCCGCCTCGCCGGCAATACCCAGGGCCAAATAATAGAGAGTTTCTTTCTCAGCATTGTCAAATGTGGCCGTGCGAGCTGCAAGTTTTTCATATTCATCAAAATTCATAAGTCTATTTTAAATTTAGCTTTTAATTTTAAAACTTCTCCTTTGGTTATAAGGGTTAGCTCCTCTGAATCTTCCGGCTCCGGCATATCAACAACATCTTTAAGGTGGTGCCTGCTTTTGTGCGGTTGCAAGTTTGAACCTAAGGATTCAAAAACTATCTGACAGAAACGCTCACCCGGGTAAAGCCTTATAACCTGCCCTGTGTTGTTTCTAACCGGGATTATCAACTGCCCTTGATAGCCTGCATCTATTATGCCGGTTAGATCAACAGACACTCCCCTTCTGTTTACGGAAGAGCGCGGATACAAAACCGCCATGACATCTTTTGGCATTTTTATCGTCTCAAGCGAGGCAACCGTTATATGCTCGCCCGGAAGCAGGTCAAAAAATTGTCCTTCTTCCAACTCAATAACATCAAAATCGCGTTTTTGATTTGAAAAAGCGTCAATTCCGAGTGCTACCCTGCCGGCTTGAGTGATTTTCCAAGTTTTGTGTATTAAAAAAGTATATCCCAACCGCAGATCAACCGAATGTGTTTGAAGTTGAAATTTATCAATCTCCGGTGCAAACTCCAGCTCTCCCGATTTTATTTTCTCAACTATTTCTTTTTTGGTTAAAACCGCCATAAAATCATATTAACTTAAATCTTTCACTCAAACAAACTACACCGCTATACTCTTTGGTGTTATGCTTTCAATTTTCGGTTGTGGATTGTATTTTTCCGATATCACAGAGACTATCTCTTTTACAAGCTCTTTGTCTTTTTTCTCCGCTCTTTCAAAAGTGTTTTTCGGTAAATCAAAGAAAATCGGCGGATGCTCGTTTTTTCTGCCTATCAATTCTTGAGCTCCTTGGTAGTGGTTGTCGTAGATATGTGCGTTTGAGATGCTGTGACTGTATACTCCGGGTGCTACTCCAAGTTTTTGCGCCAAAATCATCTGCAAAAGCGCAAAGCCAGCCACATCGGCCGGGAACCCTAAGATCATATCGTTACTGCGCACAATGTTGTGCAAATTAAGCCTGCCCCCTATTATGTTTACAACAAAAGTAAAAGGACATGGAACATTTTTCTTTTTCACTCCCAAAAGCCCGTCACTTGCCGGGTCCCAAGTAACCACCACCCCGTGCCTGGAGCTTGGGTCTTTCTCCAGTAAGCCGATAAGCTCAGCGAGCTGATCGCGCCCGAAGTGCTTGCGCCAGCGATAGCCGTAGGCAACGGTTACAACATCTCCGGGGTTTGTGAAAAGATCCCAAATTTTTGTAAAGTTGCGCAGAAAATCTGCCGGTTTGCGCGCGCCGGAGATAAACCACACCTGCTCGGCTACCCACATTTTGATTGGGATTTTTCTTAAGGTAAGAATGGGGAATCCGTCTTTTTCCAAATCTATTGAAAAGTGAACACCCGGCAGAGAGGCTGTTTCTTTACCGGTTCTTTTGTTTAATTCGCGCACTCCGTTTTTTAAAATATTTGCCAGCAAATTTTGATAAATGTCATCAAACCGATTTCCTTCTCTCATGTTTGAATTATTACACAAATCACTCTTAAAAACAAAATGCTATAATTCCAATATGGAGAAAATAGCGATAGCGGCAATCGGAAAAAACAAAGAACTCGGAAGAGAAAACTCCCTTCTGTGGCAAATTCCTTCTGACTTGAAAAGGTTTAAAAAAATAACCCTGGGGCACCCGATAATAATGGGTTATAAAACCTTTGAATCTATCGGAAGGGCTCTACCCGATCGGACAAACATAGTTTTAACTCGCGTTAAGCCTCAAGAGGAGATGGAATCTGTAATCTTTGCAAACTCACCTCAAGAAGCGCTTTCTTTGGCCGAGAAGGCAGACGGTTCTAAGCAAGTTTTCATTATAGGTGGAGGGCAAATATACAAGCTGTTTCTCCCGCTTACAGATAAACTGTTTTTGACAGAAATTGACGCCGAAGCGGAAGCTGATGTGTTTTTCCCCGAATTTGAAAATGAGTTTAAAAAAACCAAAGAAGGTAAGTGGCAAGAAGAAAACGGGATTCGCTTTAGATTTTGTACATGGGAGAAAAAAGTGTAGAATTGAAAAATGAATATGGAAAAAGCACCTACAAACAATCACAGAAAACCCGAGTTTCCGGAAGGAGTAAAAACTCCTGAGGGGCTTTCTATCGGCTACGTCTCACTTGATAACAAGTTTATGAGAGAGGCCGCAACATATGCCGCCGAAAACGCATTTGAAGGCATGACTGTTACATCAACTGTCCTGGTCAAAGATGGGAAAATAATTTCAAAAGGAATAAATGGAGATGGGTATCACCAAAAAAATAACCGTTGCGAAAGAGAAGGAATGCCCTCGGGAAAAGGTTATGAGCTCTGCCCCGGATGCCATCCGGATAATCACTCTGAAAGAGTTGCCATCAAAAAAGCACAAGAGCTTGGGGTGGATCTGAGTGATGCCGAGGCCTACCTATACGGGCACTGGTGGAGCTGTGAGAGTTGTATGAACGCTTTATCTGAAGCCGGGGTGAAAAATCTTTATTTACTTGAAGGCGGAAAGCAATTTTTTGCCCGCGAAATTGAAGGTTCAACACAAAAAAGAGCCGAGCTTGAAAAGAAGATTCTCTCCGAAGAACTTTAACGTGAAGTTTGGCGATATCTTTGCCAGGCAAGTACAAGCCACAAACACCCTGCTACAAACACCGCAGTTGCGGGAGCTGTTGCCCTATATGAACCTGAAACAGACAACGCCACAAGCAAAAGCCCGGTTACAAGAGAGGTCGCAAGGGGCGGTTTTTGCTTATCCGCAAGCGCCGGAACCAACATCAACGCAAAAGCTGAGTTTATAAGCAAACCTACCCAATCCTCCAAAATAAAGTTTTTAATCATCTCAAAATCCGGCATGTGTTTAAAATACAAATTTTACCCAAACTAATAAGCGAGAGTTTATCATGTTTTTGTTTGGCTCAAAACACCATATTGCACAAATT
>WFWK01000073.1 GCA_015491135.1 Patescibacteria group bacterium
CTTCAAAAGATACGAGTTTTTGGCAAGACATAACATGACTTGTACAATAGCAGAGTTAGAGTCAAAAGGGGTCTGTGAGTTTGTCTGCCAGCAATGCGCAAGAGTTGCAATTGCAAAAGTCGGCGACCCGATAGAATGCGAAAAGTGTGGCTTTGACATGTTTGCCACCTTGACAAACACACACAAATAACTTAGATTGAAAGTGGACTTCGGTCCTCTTTCTTTGCGCAACTTGGCTCGTCTTTCTCAGACGAGCCCTTTCTTTTTTGTAATAAAAATGTAATATTTTTTTATGCCGGATATAGTTCAAAAAGGAGATAATGTGTTAAAAAAGAAAGCCGAACCACTTTCTACAGACGAGCTTGCAACCGAAGAGTTCAAAGCGCTTATAGATAAAATGCAACGGGCGCTTCAAAGGGAAAAATACGGCGTGGCTCTTGCCGCCCCACAAATAGGAGAAAGCAAGCAGGTTTTTATAGTATCTGAGAGTGTTCTTCCCGAAGGAGAAAAAATATTTATAAATCCAAAAATCATCAAACACTCAAAGAAAAAAGAGAATAAACAAGAAGGATGCTTGTCTGTAAAGGGATATTATGGAGAAGTGCCCAGATACAAACAAGTAACGATAGAGTTTTTAAATATAAAGGGGGAGAAAAAAACATTGGGCGCATCGGGTTTTTTGGCGCAAATTTTTCAGCATGAAATAGACCATTTAAACGGAATTTTATATATTGAAAAAGCGACTGAACTGTTTCGTGTTGATGAAGACTTTAACAGAATTGACGATGAAAAATAACAAAACAAAAATAGTGTTTTTTGGCACTCCCCAACTCTCTCTCTGGGCATTGCAAGAGATGGAAAATGCCGGGATTGTACCGAATTTGATAGTTACCGCGCCGGCAAAACCGGCCGGACGCGGAAGAGTTTTAACAAATACCCCGGTTTACGATTGGGCATCTCAAAGAAAAATCAAAACTTTAACCCCGCAGAAAATAGACTCGGAATTTAAAGATGCGCTTAAAAAAGAAGTTGGTGAAAATTCTCTTTTTGTTGTCTACGCCTATGGAAAAATTTTGCCAAAAGATATTCTTGATATACCGAAATATGGAGTGATAAACCTACATCCTTCTTTGCTTCCAAAACTGCGAGGCCCATCACCGATTCGCACTGCCATATTGCAAGATCAAAAAAATGCGGTAGGAATTAGCATAATATTTCTTGATGAGAAAATGGATCACGGCCCCGTACTGTTCCAGAAAAAAATCCCTCTGAAAAACTGGCCAATTTCTGGATTGGAACTTGACAAGATGCTCTCAAAAGAGGGAGGAAAAGCGCTCGCTGAGATTATCCCAAGTGTGATTGCCGGTGAGATAGTCCTAAAAGAGCAAGAACACAAAAAAGCAACCTATTGCCAGTTTTTTAAAAAAGAAGATGCAAAAATAAATTTGAATGACGACCCGTATAAAAATTTATTAAAAATATATGCCTTTGAAGGTTGGCCTGTTGCTTATTTTGAAGAAAACGGCAAAAAGGTAAAAATAATAAAAGCCAGACTTGAAGATGGAAAACTTAAAATTCTAAAAGTGATACCGGAAGGGAAAAAAGAAATGAACTACGAGGATTACTTACGTGGCAGACAAAACAACCAAGCCCTAAGTAAAACTTAGGGCTTGGCTTGCCGAGCTCTAAATAAATTTAGGGCTCGGCTTGCCTGGAAACAAGTTTAATATCTTGCGCATTTAAGGTTACTTCCCAAATCTAAACATCTCTTTTATTTTTCTGGCTCCACGCTTGAACATGGCAAGTCTTTTTTTCTTGTCGCGACGTAATCTTCTTTCCAATTCATCTTTTGCAACATCAATCGCAGCTTGAAGTGTCTCCCCTCTTCCAACGGCGTGCTTTCTTAAAGATCCAGAGTAGACAGTTATATCAGCTCTATACTCTCCTGCCGGTGGTTCTTGCTGAAATTCAATATCAAATTGAGTCTCATCATTTTCGTTGTTTATCAACTTCTCAAGCATGGCAACTTTTTCCTCCGCATACTCTTTTACCGAGTCTGAAACATCAATGTTTGATTTAATCATGAATTTAATTTGCATACGCTTTTTTATTTTTTAATTTTTAAACTGTTGTTTTTGAATTATATCATAATTTCAAATCGCTTGTTGGGACTCGTGGCTCCAGTTTTCAACACGACACGTGCAATGTCAACATTGAAAAAATCGGCGATTAAAAAACGCACTCTCTTTGTTGCCAACTGCTTCAGTGCCGGCTCTCTCACCCAAATCTCAAATTTATTCTCCGCCACCTCCTTAAAAGTCTCCTTTCTTGAGTTGGGGTGAACTTTAACTTGCACACTAATAATCTTCGTCATGTTCATGATAGATTTTTGCCCCGCACATTTTACAGTAAAGAGCATTAGGGTCATGCAAAGAAAACCCGCAATTTTGACAAACTACGCGTTTTTTGGATGAATAGAGCATATACGTCCTCAAAAGAGATGCCACATAAACCGGAATAAGAATTATACCGAACAGTACCATAACAGTTATGGCAATTCTTCCACCTCTTGTAACAGGGGTTATGTCTCCGAAACCAACGGTTGTAACGGTTACAACCGCAAAGTATATGGCATCATCAAATGTATTGATTTTTGGATTTATATGAGACTCAATTGTAAAGATTAAAGCCGATGATACAAAAAGCAAAACGAAAACCACAAAAAATACTTTGGCAAGTAAAATTCTGGTAATATCTTTTTCTCTTATCTTCTCTTGACCCAAGTATTCTTTAAAAAATCTAAACAGCTTAAAAACTCTAAACACACGCAGGAACTGAAGTGAACCCATCCAAGGAATGAAAAACGAAAACCAAAACGGCAAAAATGCAAGAAGGTCAATAATTCCGTACCAAGAAAAAATGTATCTTCGTTTACTTGAGGCAACATATATTCTGGCAAAATACTCCAAAGTAAAAAGTAAAATAATACTTACATCTATTAAATTTAAAACATTTAAAATTTGCTTGGGCAGGTTATAAGTTTCGGCAACAAAAATAACGGAAGAAATCAAAATTAGAGCCACTATAAGCAAATCAAAATAAAAACTTTGTTTTGAAGTTTCGTTTTTATCTGATAAAAAAGAGTGAAGTAATTTTTCAAATTTTCCTTTTTTAGTTTTGTGCTTGGTCATTTGTAAAAGTATATCAACTGTATTTTGCGCTTGCAAATAAAATATCCTGCGTTAAAATAGTGATGCCCTTTGGGCTTGATTGTTCTTTATAGTAAAATTATTCCGCGGTAGCTCAGCGGTAGAGCAACCGGCTGTGTCACCATCTCTAGGCGACCTATGGTATACTGTTTGCATGTCTACCTCTCGTCGCAAAGAGAAAAGGACCTATGCCGATCGTAGAGAATACTTAATCGCCGCTGTCTCTAAACGTCGCAAAAAGTTGAGAGACAAAGCGATAGCATATGGTGGAGGTAAATGTGCCATATGCGGTTATTCTCGCAGTACACGCGCTTTGAATTTTCATCACCGCGACCCCAAAAAAAAAGACTTTGGCCTTTCTGCCAAAGGTTTAACGCGGTCTTGGGAAAAGATCAAAGCAGAGCTTGATAAGTGCGTGCTGTTGTGCGCAAACTGTCATGCTGAAGTACACGACGGCATAACGCAGCTTCCCGAGGGAAACCCGGGTTGAAAAACGAGGTGAACTGCTGGGAACCCTAACGTAAAGACGAGGGCAATCAGCAGCCAAGCCCCCCACCACTTTACACCGTAATAATAATCAATCTTGCTTGGAGCTATATTGAGCATAAATTTATTGTATGCCGGCTCGAAATTATTGTGTAAAGTGGTGGGGGGAAGGTTCAGAGACTATCCCGAAAGGGAGTACTGTCCAACACCACTTTTAAATTCTTGAGCAAGCTCAAGAATTTAAAAGTGGTGTTGGGTGGGAAGCGCCTCGCACCTAAACTCATTTGCATACAAATGAGCATGGTGATGATATAGTCCACCCCCAGTGGAAACATTGGGAATTGGTGTAACCGGTAGGTCGCAGGTTCGATCCCTGCCCGCGGAGCCAAAACAAATTACAAATAGAATCTTAAACTAAGACTAATGCCGTTAGGTCTCAGGCATGTCCCGCACCTGAAAGGTTGCTGGGATTCGATCCCTGCCCGCGGAGCAAGAATAAATTTATTGTTTATTGTTTGTTGTTTTAATAACCTTGACACTTGATTTTATTTAATTTTAAGTCTAAATTGACTAAAGAATAAGCTTATTTACAATACAAACAAGGAGTCCTCCCATGCACCACAAAAAAGAGCTCAACGCTTATTTGGGTGTTTTGATAATGAGTTTTATCATTATCGCCATTCAGTTACTGGGAGTATACCTTTCAAACAGTTTGGCGCTGTTTGCAGACTCGGGCCACGTTGCAGCTGATATGTTGGCAGTCCTTGTATCTGTAGTGGTTGTTCTCACAATAAATCATCAACACAAAAAAGAAAAGAGATTTCGCACAATAGGAGGATGGATAAATGTATTTCTTCTTGGTATTATCGGTTTGGCCGTTTTGTACGAAGCTTACAATCGCTTCGTGCATCCTCAAGAGATAAACTCCCCAATTCTTATTATAACCGCTTTCATTGGCGGAGTTGGAAACTATATGCAATACGGCTTTATCAAGGCGTCCAAAATTGACAACATAACCGTAAAAGCTCTTGAAGCCCACATTAAATCCGATCTGCTTCAAAGTGTCGGAGTTGTCGTTGGTGGAGTGTCAATTTTACTGTTTAATACTCCTGTAATTGACACTTTACTGTCAGTTCTTATTGGGTTTTTGCTTTTAAAGTGGTCGGTTGCGCTCTCTTACAAACTTGCCCGTGGTGAGGTAATGGGATCTTTTTGCACTCATCACGTCCATAAACATTGAAACAGACCCCGCCTTCAAGCGGGGTTTTATCTATCCATGCTTGTATCTATAATGTTTTGCAAACCGTCTCTTATCTTTTGAAGTTCAGAAAAAGAGACATTAACTTCACCGTTTATGACACTTTGTGCGGTCTTTAAGAGGTCTGTTTCAGTATCCACTCTTCCCGTGTTGTAAATATGCTGGACAAGATAAGCTATCTCCGAGACAACTTTACTTGGGTTTTCAACAGTGCCTTGCTGAATTGTTTCCTTTATCATATTATAATAATAGCATGGAAAGCTTTTTGTGGGAAATACTTTTTTACGCTCTGCTTTTAGATTCAAGCAGTGTGCTCCTTATAACTTTTACAAATTTAAAGTCAAGTTATCTGAAATATTTACCAAAGCTTGCTTACTACTTCCCCGCTTCAAAAGGATGGGCCGTATACTACTTTACACTGACTCTCCTTATAGGTTACATAATACACTCATACGTGACGCCGATTTATCTGTTTAGTTTATTTTAACACCCACATAGCACCTTTTTCCCCATGCCTTGTATTTTGTTTTAAAAATTTGTGAGTCTTGGGAACCATCTGGTCTTTTGATTGTATATATTACTTCCGTTTTCATGCCTCTTGCTGGTTTTTCGGTACACCACAATTTTCCCGCGCTCAAGCTATAGTCGGGAATATATACCGGTTTTGGCGGTTCTTTAATATCCGTTATTTTAATCGGAGTGGTGGTGGCTTCTCTTCCGTCCGGTATTCCCCAAATTTCAAAAGACACGGTTGAATTTGTGGTTTTACTTTTTACTACAATAGGGTTTCCGGTATCATTTAAAAACTTAAAATCAACCCACGGGCCGTAAACCGTAGCATCAAGACCGGGACCATAATATGAGACAACATATCCGTGCCCTCTTCGTTCCAGTACCGGCAAGCCGGCATCTAAAACGGCTCTGAACAGAGTTGTTGAAACCTGACACACCCCTCCTCCGGCTTCTTTTTTTGTTGAACCTGCAGATATTACGTACTCTTTTTTATATCCACTTTCCACAGAAACCTCCCCCAAATGCTCCAAAAACGAATATACTTCACCCGGCTGTACTACCACATCACTAACCCTCTGCGCCCCAAGGGCTATGTTGTGGATTCTGTCTGCAGAACTTCCCCAAAAACTCGTTGTTGCCGAACCCAACAGAACCATTTTTGACAATTTAACTTGTTGGTTAAAAAAGGCCAGCTTTTCCAATTCTTTTTTATCGGAGGTTTTGACTTTTTCCGCACCACTTAAAACAGTATTTTGAGTCTCCTGTCTTGCCTGCAAATCCTGATCCATCAACAAAGCAAAAACAAGCAGGGCAAATCCAGCTCCCAAAAAAATAGCCGAGATTGCGTACAAAATCGGTTTTTCGCGCAAAATTTTTTTCATTTATAAAACAATATTATAATTTGCCCTGAAACACAAGTTGTCAAAATTAGCATTTTTCTTGTTTTTCATTATAATTTTTACAATGATTAAAGTTTTGTCCGTATTGTTAACTCCGGCCTTAGTGTTTGCCACCGGTGCCGGTTTTGTGGATGGTATTTGGTTTTCAAAAGATGAAATTCTTGAAGGTGAAAGTGTCAGAGTATACGCAGTGGTGCAAAATCAAACCGCAAACAAACAAAATGGCGATGTTTATTTCCTGGCTGACGGACTTAAAATTTCAACGGTAAAATTTACCATCCCGGCAGGGACCGTACAAACCGTATCCACAATTTACACACCCGAGAAACCCGGCAGTATAAAAATTTCAGCCGGCATTATCCCTTACAACCCTGCAGAATTTAAAGGTACTAAACTGCCCGCTACGGTTTTAAAAGTACTGGCAGACACTGACAGAGACAAAATTCCCGATGAAAAAGACCCTGATGATGACAACGACGGAATTCCTGATAAAACTGAAATTCTAAACGGCACAGACCCCAAAGTACCAAACACTTTAAACACAAAAATTACTAGCTCATCATCTTCAATTCCAAAATTTATCCCTAAAAACACCAAAGAAGCCCTGAAGCTAGCGAAGCAACTGACACAAACCGGAAAAGAACTTACTCTTAAAACATATCAAAAAATAGATCCTAAAATGCAAACCGCCGCTTTGTCCCTTAAACAAAAAGCGGAGAAATTAAAACAAGAAAATGTGTCTCTCAATTCAAAAACGAAAAACGAAAACAGTGATACAAGTGAAAAAAATAACGAACCACTAAAGGAGAATTTGCTACAAAACCCAAAACTGAAACAAGCGGCCGCTGTTGGGCTTTTGGCTTTGTCTTTTGCGCTTCAGCACTGGCTCTGGCATATTGCAATAGTGGGAGCGCTTATGATTATAAGAGCGCTGTACAAAAACAAAAGAGAAGATTTTAAGTAGAGTTTGCCTCCAACTCTTTTAGCTCTTTTTGCAATTGAGCAATCTCTGCCAACAGAGTCTCTTCATTTTCAGGAGAAACTCGCAATTGTTGAGCTTTTTGTAAAAGACTTTCTTTAATCTGCGAGATTTTCAATATTCTTATGTACTCGGCCAAATCATCTTGGGCTTGCTTTTTGTTGCTATAGCGTTCCTCCAGTAAAAGCCAATCCGTCTCTTTTATCTCAACATCACCCACTCCCGCAATCTCCTGCAGAAAACTTAGAGCCTCTTTATCTTGTACCCAATCTGCCAACATCAACGCCTTCTTTAGCAGATCAAACTCATCAAAAGCGGGAGGTTTTTTGTTTTGCAAAATTACAGCTTCTTCTTGTGTTGCCTTTAAACTAAAAGTTTCTCTGACAGACTCCGGAGAGACAGACAACTTATCGGCTATCATGTTTATAAAATAATCCTGCTCAACTTTATCAAGATATTGTAAAAACTCGGGTATCTCTTTTGAGACCGACTTTAAAGCATCATAACCCTTACGACTTGAGAGTATATCACTCAACAAAAACTCTATTATCGGCAAAGCGTTTTTAACCGTTTTTTTAAATTCGCTCGCTCCTTTTTTTACTATAAGATCGGCCGGGTCATATCCTTCCGGCAAAGGAGCAACTTTAACTGTAAACCCCGCTTTCAGCGCTTCTTTTGATGCTTTTTTGAGTGCTGAGACTCCGGCGCTGTCTCTGTCTAGCGCAAAAAGGATGTTGTCGGTTACCCTTTTTATTGTCTTGAGGTGAGATTGGGTAACGGCGGTTCCGGAAAATGCAATCGTGTTTGTAAACCCGGCTTGAAAAGCCAAAACCACATCCAACTGCCCCTCCACCACCAAAGCAAAATTAAATTTTCTGATATTCATCTTGGCCAGAGAAAAGCCGAAAAGAGTATCAGATTTCACAAAAACATCGGTCTCGGGAGAGTTTATATATTTGCCGGTCTTGCCATCATCATACTCGGGTAATACTCTCCCGCTGAAAGCTATTGTCTGCCCTGTTGCGCTGTAGATTGGAAACATAATACGCCCTCTGAACCTGTCATAGATTTTCTCGGATTTAACAACCATTCCGCTTTTTATAATCTCATTCTCTTTAAAACCTAAGGAAAGCAAGTGTTTCAAAAGGGCATCCCAACTGTTTGGAGCAAATCCGATTTCAAATTTGGCAACCATCTCTGAGGATACTCCTCGCTGTTTTAAATACTCAATAGCTTGTTTGTTTTTTGTCAGCTCTCTTTGGTAGAACTTTTTAGACTCTGAAAGAATTTCGTAAATTTTTTCATTTTTATCCGCTCTTTTAAAAGATTGGTTTTTAACCTCTACTCCCGCCTCTTGCGCCAACTGCAAAAGAGCTTCCTTGAAAGAAAGCCCTTCCATCTCTTGAAGAAAAGTGAAAATATCTCCACTTTTGCCACAACCAAAACAATGAAAAATCTGTCTCTCCGGAGAGACCATAAAACTGGGAGTTTTCTCAGAATGAAATGGGCACAAGGCTTTTAAATTTTTGCCTGCCGGCTTTAGATTTACATACTTGGAAACCAAATCTTCAATTGAAATTTTACTCTTTATTTCAGATATCGCGTCCATTTTTAAATTGTAAATCAAAACAATACTTAAAACAAACATCGTTGCGGTTCAAAGACAAACACCAGCAAAAAGCGCCACCCGGTCCGACAATCACATCAAGCAGTGGCACTTTACTCCTCGCAAAAAACGTGCTAGTAAGTAAGCAGATGAGATGTAAAAAAGCAAGCGGAGGATTCTGTAATGACCTCTCTTTTGTCCATCAAGAAACTGGCCGATCGCGCCACATCATACATGCGCACCGGTCAGGCAACCTCCTATCCATCCGCTGCGCGCAAGGCGATTCACGCGGAGGGTATCACTTACGAGCCAGATGTCAAACGGCTCGTCAAAGAGGTGTGCGCAGAGCTTGGCAGACGCGGTGCTCAAGCAAAAAAACGCAAACAATCCAAAAAAACCAAGCCAGCCCACAACCCTAAACAGCTCCTTCTTCCACTTAAATGACCACCCTTACGGGTGGTCATTTTAATGTTAAAA
The DNA here is from genome assembly GCA_015491135.1 of Patescibacteria group bacterium. GTDB lineage: Bacteria > Patescibacteriota > Minisyncoccia > Phycocordibacterales > UBA2100 > S143-145. The sequence continues at coordinate 9,428 of WFWK01000073.1, forward strand.
ACAAAAGCCCCTTGCGGGGCTTTTGTTTACTCTTTACTCATTTCGTTTACCTGCTTGTGTAGATCTTCTATAAGCTTTTCTTTCTTACTTCCTTTAAATCCTGTTCCCGCCGGAATTATGCGTCCTACAATGACGTTTTCACTTAATCCGCGCAAATGATCAACTGCTCCGCGAATAGCAGACTCGGTAAGTTTTCTGGTTGTGCTTTGGAATGAAGCGGCGGAAAGCCAACTGTCACGAGTGAGTGCGGTTTCGGTAATACCGGTTACAAGCTCTTTTGCCTTTGCGGGTTCTCCCCCTTCAAGTTTTACCCTTTCATTTTCTTTCTCAAGCACTTGCGCTTCAACTACCTGTCCAACGGTAAATCTTGTATCTCCCCTTGAGACAATTTTCCTTCTTGAGAACATTTGACGAACAACAACCTCAAGGTGTTTCCTGGCAATAGAGACACCTTGCAGCTCATAAATCTTTGTAACTTCGCTTATTATGTACTCTTGAGTTGCTTCTTTGCCGGCATAGACAAACAACTCTTGCAAATCAGCAGATCCGTCTGTCAAAAACTGCCCCTTAACCACCGCTTGGCCTTTTTTCACGATAACACGCCTTACAGGTGAGATTTTGTACTCCAGTTCACGCTTTTTGGCGTTTTTAGAAGACCCCTCAGGTATGATAGTCAGCAGAGTCCCCTCTTCTGTCTCTTGTATCTCTCCTACAACTCCGTCTATTCTGGCAATGACTGCGGGGGTTTTCGGAGTTCTGTTGTCAAATATTTCCTCAACACGAGGCAAACCTTGAGTCACGTCTCCTCCAACCTTTGCCGCACCACCGGCGTGTTTCGTATTCATAGTAAGCTGAGTTCCCGGCTCACCTATGGCTTGCGCGGCAACCGTACCAACAGCTTCACCCACGTCTATAAGTTCGTTTGTGGTAAGGTCCATTCCGTAACACTTCTGACACAAACCGTAAGAAGTCTTACATGTCATAGGAGAGTAAACCGCAACCTCTTCAACCTTTTTAGCTTCTATCTCTTGCGCCTCTTTTGAGGTTATCATGTTACCCTTTTTAACTATCACCTCACCATCTGCAGAGACAACATCTTTTGCGGCAATTCTACCCTTTGCGTTTTTGCCCAGGTTAACTTCCATCCCTAAATCATTTGTTCGCTTCAGAGTTGTAAATGAAGTTGTGCCACAATCACTCTCCGTGATAACGACTTCTTGAGCAACGTTGAAAAGCCTTCTGGTTAGATATCCGGCTTGAGCCGTCTTAAGAGCGGTGTCGGCCAAACCTTTTCTGGAACCGTGAGTTGTAATAAAGTATTCAGTTGGCGTCATACCTTCTTTGTAGGAAGTGATAACCGGTGTCTCAATAATGTCTCCTTTAGGGTTTTGGATCAAACCTTTCATACCAATCATCTGGGTCAGCTGACCAACAGAACCCCTTGCTCCGGAGACTATCATATCACTTACCGAACCGTTAGGATCAACTGCATCGGCAACGAGAGATTCTATCTCAACCTTGGCTTCTTGCCACAGCTCAATTACCATTCTGCGTTTTTCCTCAAGTGAGATCAAACCTTCGTTGTACTGTTCATTAAGTTCTGAGACGGCTTTCTGAGTTCTCTCTATTATTTCTTTTTTCTTCTCAGGTATTTTAAGGTCGGTAATCGCCCAGGTTATACCGGCTACGGTTGAATACTTAAATCCAAAAGCTTTTATTCTGTCCAAAATATCAGGCAAAGCATCCAATCCGTATTTCTCTATCAACTCGTCAACTATTTTTGCCATCTTTTTCCTGTCAACAACTTCGTTTATGAAAGGAAAATCATTTGGCAAAACGGAGTTAAACAAAAGCCTACCTACCGTGGTTTCAAAAAGTTGTCCTTCAAAACGAGCGTATTTCTCATGCTCTCCGGGTAGAACTTTAATTTTGGCTCTAAAGTCCACTACACCGTAGTCATATGCACCTATAGCTGCGTTTGTTGACTCAAATACACGCCCTTCTCCTTTTGCTCCTTCTATCTCTTTGGTCATCCAGTAGATTCCCAAAATCATGTCTTGACGAGCGTTGGTTGTAACCTCTCCGCTTCCGGGTTTTAAGATGTTCTTGCGACTTGTCATTATCTCCCTCGCTTCAAGTTGAGCTTCATCGGAAATAGGTACATGAACGGCCATCATGTCTCCGTCAAAGTCGGCGTTGTAAGCTTCACAAACAAGCGGGTGAATTTGAATAGCATTACCCTCAATCAAAACTGGCCTAAACGCTTGGATACTTTGTCTGTGCAAAGTTGGCGCACGGTTTAGAAGAACATATTTGTCTTTGATAACTTCTTCCAAAATTGCCCACACTTCCGGAATTCCTTCTTCTATCAACCTGTTTGCTCCTCTTATGTTGAACGCCAATTCTCTTTGCAAAAGTCCGGCTATAACAAACGGCCTGAAAAGCTCAAGCGCCATATGCTTGGGCAAACCACACTGGTCAAGTTGCAAATCCGGACCGATAACAATCACACTGCGGGCCGAGTAATCAACACGCTTACCAAGCAAGTTTTGACGGAAATATCCTTGTTTACCTTTCAGATAATCCGCCAAAGATTTCAATGGTCTTTTGCGCTGTCCTCCTATTGAGAATGCCGTATTTCCCCTGCGGATAGAGTTGTCAAGCAGAGCATCAACGGCTTCTTGCAATATTCTTTTCTCGTTTCTCAAAATAACATCCGGGGCGTGAATTGCTTGAAGTTTCTTAAGACGATTGTTTCTGTTTATGACGCGTCTGTAAAGGTCGTTAATATCGGATGAGGCATGTCTTCCTCCTTCAAGCGCAACCATCGGACGCAAAGCCGGCGGTATAACCGGAAGTTGAGTCAAAAACATCCACTCCGGTTTAATTCCCGCTTCTATCATTTGATCAACCAAAGCGATGCGTTTTTGCAATTTGTCTTTCTCGGCGGTGGAAGCTTTTTGATATGCTTTGTGCAAAGCCTCGCTTAGTTTGTGCAAATCTATATTTTGGAAAATTTCATACAAAGCCTCCGCTCCCACCTTGGCCTCAAACATTGAACCGTACTTCAAAGAGAATTTGTGATATTGATTCTCATCCAAAACTGCATGAACTTTTATACTCTCTATCTCTTTTTTCGCTTCTTGAGCCAACTCTTTGAGTTTCTCTTTGGTTTTTTCATCTTTCGCTTCGGAGACCTTGGCTTTAAACTCGCTTTCCAAATCTTTCAAAAGCTCAGCTCGCGCATTGTCATCAACCGAGGTTACAATGTAACCGGCAAAGTAGACAACCTTTTCAACTGCAGCTGCTGACATTCCCAAAAGCAGAGCTATTCTTGAAGGAATACCGCGCAAAAACCAAATATGAGCAACCGGAGATGCAAGTGTGATGTGCCCCATTCTCTCACGTCTTACAACACTGCGAGTTACCTCAACCCCACATTTTTCACAAACAATACCTTTAAACCTTATTCCGCGGTACTTACCACAGTAACACTCAAAATCTCTCTCGGGACCAAATATTTTCTCGTCAAACAAACCGTTTTTCTCCGGTCTTTGAGTTCTGTAGTTGATTGTCTCCGGCTTTATAACTTCACCGTGACTCCAACTTAAAATGTCCTCCGGTGAAGCCAACGCTATTTTGACAGCGTCAAAATCTGCAGGAAGCGAGTCTTTGTTTTTACGATTTGCCATATTGTTTAGTTATTTGCTGATAATCTTTTTAAATCTTTCTCTTTGATAAGTTGCACGTTTAAAGCGAGACCTCTCAGGTGCCTTACCAGCACGTTAAATGTTGCGGGTGTATTTATCTGAGTTATGCGGTCACCGCGGATAATAGCATCAAACGCCGCGCTACGTCCCAAAACATCGTCTGATTTTATGGTTAGTGTCTCACGCAAAGCGTAAGCGGCACCGTAACCCAAGAATGCCCAGACTTCCATCTCTCCCACTCTTTGACCTCCGTTTTGGGCCTTTCCACCCAACGGTTGCTGAGTTGTAATTGAGTAAGGTCCGATTGAGCGCATGTGAATTTTATCTTCAACCATGTGATGCAACTTCAATATGTACATATTTCCAATTGCAATAGGTTGGTCAAATTTCTCTCCTGTTCGCCCGTCAAACAAATCCGCTTTACCTGACCTATCAAAACCTGCCTTTTCCAATTCATCAAAAATCTCTTCCTCAGTTGTTCCTGAGAACGGAGGAACTATAGCTTGATATCCGAGCATCTCAGCGGCAAGTCCCAGATGCATTTCAAGAATTTGCCCCAAGTTCATACGTGAAGGAACACCAAGAGGGGTTAATATAATGTCTACAGGATCTCCATCTTTTGTAAACGGCATATCCTCCTCCGGCAATATTTTGGATATAACACCTTTGTTTCCGTGACGACCGGCGAGCTTGTCTCCGACAGAAAGATTTCTAAGTTGAGCCACTTCAACATGAATTCTTTTTATAATTCCGGATTCAAGCTGATCACCGTTTTCTCTTGAAAATACGCGAACTCTTACCACGCGACCCTTTTTACCTGCAGGCATTCTAAGTGAAGTGTCTTTTACATCCTTGGCCTTATCACCAAAGATTGAGCGCAAAAGACGCTCCTCGGGAGTAAGTTGTGTTTCTCCTTTGGGTGTAACTTTACCAACCAAAATATCTCCCGGTCCAACCTCGGCACCTATTCTGATAATTCCGTCTTCATCCAAGTTGCGCAATTTTGCCTCACTTACATTTGGAATGTCATGAGTTGTAACCTCGGGTCCAAGCTTTGAATCTCTCACGTAGCAGACAAACTCTTCCATGTGAATTGAAGTAAACTTGGAACGCTTTACAAGCCTTTCGGAAACAATAATAGCGTCCTCATAGTTGGCACCAGACCAAGACATAAACGCTACACGCACATTTTGTCCCAAAGCAACCTGACCCTTATCAGACGATGAAGTGTCAGCCAAAACATCGCCAACTTTTACTTTATCTCCAACATTTACCACGGCTCTATGGTGGAAAACGGACATATTGTTTGTGCGAGCAAAGTTTACAAGTTTGTAATCATGCTCTTTTCCTTGTTTATCCTTGATAGTTATTCTGCGAGCATCAACGTAGGAAACTTCTCCCGAGTGTTCAGCTATAACAAGTCTTCCGGAGTCTCTTGCCGCTTCTTCTTCTATTCCGGTTGCAACCAGCGGAGCCTCCGGAATAATACATGGAGTTGCCTGCTTCTGCATGTTTGAACCCATAAGCGCGCGGTTTGCGTCATCGTGCTCCAAAAACGGTATCATTGTGGTTGCAACAGAGAACGCTTGTCTTGTATCAACTTCTATCAAATCAACTTCTTTGGCAGAGACAAACATGGGCTCTCCTTTGTATCTAACTTCCACAACATCCTCTACTATCTTGCCGTTTTTGTCAGTTTGTGTAGCCGCGTGAGTTATTTTGTATTTCTCTTCCTCGTGTGCGTTAAGGTAGACTATTTCATCTGTTACTTTACCGTTTTTTACTTTCGCGTAAGGGGTTTCAATCAAACCAAATTCATTAACGCGCGCATGTACGGTCAAACGTAAAATCAAACCAATGTTTTGACCTTCGGGAGTTTGAATAGGACAGAGCCTTCCGTAGTGACTTGGGTGTACATCACGCACCTCAAAACCCGCTCTTTCACGAGTCAAACCTCCCGGACCCAAAGCCGAAAGAGTTCTCAGGTGCTCAAGCTCACCTAAAATATTGTTTTGATCCATAAATTGAGAAAGCTGATTGGTTGAGAAAAACTCAAGAATGGAAGCTGCAAATGGTCTCGGGTTCAACAATTGAACCGGTAGTGTTGTATCCGGGTCAATTGTAGACATCCTGTCTTGAATGTTTCTTTTCATCCTTGACATTCCGACCCTCATTTGTTGTTTGAGCATCTCACCGACATAGCGAACTCTTCTGAAGCCAAGATGGTCAATATCGTCAGGTTGCGCTTCTTTTGAAGTTGAAAGCTCAACCAGATAAGAGATAATTTGGATCAAATCTTCAATTGAAAGTGTTGTGTTCTGTAGCGCTTTCTCATCTGTAGAAAGAGAGAATCTTTTGTTAAAGTGATAACGTCCCACTTTTGAAAGGTCGTATCTTTCTTCCGTAAACAAATTATCTACAAACTCCTTGGCATTCTCCGGGGTTGCCAAGTCCCCATCACGCAAGCGACGGTAAATCTCCAAATATGCATCTTTTACGTCTTTTGCATGATCAACTTCAAGTGTGCGTTTTATGAACTTAAGCTCCTCTTCTTTTTTAAACGCCTTTAAAATTGATTTTTCATCTTCCAGCCCGAAAACTTTCAAAAGATAAGTTACTGGGAATTTTCTTTTTCTGTCTATACTTACGTATATTGCTCCGTCCGGGTCGGTATCTATTTCAACCCACACTCCGCGAGATGGAATTATCTTTGCCGTGTAGTATTCTTTTCCTTTTAATGTATTACTTAAGAAAAACACACCGTAAGAACGCGCAAGTTGCGGAACTATAACTCTCTCCACTCCGTTTATAATAAAAGTTCCGTGCTTGGTCATGTACGGAAACTCCGCAAGAGATATTTCTTGTGTCTTTTTCTCTCCGGTTATTTTGTTGTGCAAAGTAGCTTGGACAGAAAGAGGAATACTGTATGTAAGCTTCTTGTATTTTGCGTAATGCTCATCAAACTCCGGTTTACCGAAAATAAACTTTGAAATATCCAAAGAAAACTTCTTGCCGGTGTAATCCTCTATTGGAGAAAATTCTTTAAAAATTTCTTTGACACCTTCTTCTATCAAAAGTTGAAAAGATTTTTTCTGCTCCCTGACCAAATCAGGAATTTCCACCAAAGGTGGACGCAGTTTTCCAAATTGCCTTTTGGATAAGGTTTGCTCTTTACTCATATTGCAATAAATTACACAAAAAGAAAGCCAAAGTGGCTCTCTTTTGACTTATAACTTATAAAAACTTGTAACAAACGCGTTTGTCTCTGCGAGCATCCGCAACTCAATCGGTTGCAAAAGACGCACGTATTATACAAGCTCTTTTGCAAAAGTCAAACAAAAAGTCAAGTTTAAGGTGTGGATAAGTGTCAATAATTTGTTTAGTACTTGGAATTCTCTTTTCTCCATAACTCTATCTTTTTGTGATTCCCCGATTTTAAAACCTCCGGCACTTTATACTCTTTCCCCTTCCACTTGAGCGTCTCTGGGCGAGTATAAACTTTTGAAGATGCCACTCTTCGCTCTTCAATTGATAGATCGTCTCCCAACACTCCCGGGAGTCTTCTTGAGATTGCGTCCACCAAAACGGCTGCGGGTAATTCTCCTCCCGAGAGTACATAAGGGCCGATGGAAAATGGTTTGGCATTTAAAATCTCCGGAACCCGCGCATCTATTCCTTCATAACGCCCACAGAGCATAATCATATGAAAATTTTTAGAGTTTGTCGCTTTATCTGCGTACTCTTGAGCAATTTTGTTGTCAAACTGTCTGCCTGAAGGAGTGAAAAATATAAATTCAACATTTCTTTTTCTGCCGGCTGCCGCCTGTGCCGCTTTTAAAAAAGACACCGGCTCCAGCACCATTCCCGGGCCTCCACCGTAAGGTATACTGTCAACTCTTCTGTGTGGATCATCGGTGTAGTCTCTGGGATTGTAAAAACTCACTGAGATTTTTTTGTTTTTTTGAGCTCTTCCCAAAATGGAAGATGATAAATATGCAGAAATACTCTCCGGGAAAAGCGTTATTATATGAAAGTTAAGCATGCTAACATATTAGCCGTTTAAGTTTAAAAATCAAACAAAAAACGCCCGGCGGGCGTTTTTTGTGCAAACTCAAAACTTAAAGGATTATGAATTCATTTCTTCTTTGATGTCATCAATTACATTTTCAACTTCATCCATTGAAGTTTGCTCCTCTGCCGGTGCTTGTTGTGCTTGTTCATTTTGGTTTTGCGCTCCTTCCGGCTCGTTTATTTTAAGGTTTACACGAGCGCCGTATTTTACACCGACAACGCGAAGCAAAGTGCGTATTGCCTTTGCGGTGTTACCTGAGCGTCCGATAACCTTACCCATGTCTTCACTGTTGACATCAAGGGTAAGAAGTACACCCATTTCATCAACTTTGCGAGTAATTTTGACATCCTCCGGATGATCAACTAACGCCTTAACGACGTACTCGAGAAATTCTTGATCTTTCTCCATAAATCTGTTTAACCGATAATGCGCAAATTATGACAGAAAAAAATTTTTTTGCAAGAGAAAAAGCTCCGGTTATGGAGCTTTTATCTTTATTTTTACGGTTAAGTTACTCTTCTTTTTTGTCTTCGGCTTCAGTTTCAGGATTATCAGTGTTCTCTTCGGTTTTCTCTTCTTGAGTCTCTTCTTTGCTCTCAGTTTGCTCTTCAGATGCATTGTTTGCCGGTGATTCTTCTGTTGTTGCTTGTTCGCTTGTCTCACCTTCTGTTTCCGCTTTTTCAGGGCTCTCTTCACTTGCTTCTTGTTCACCCTCTTTCTGTATAGGAGTTTTTTTAGGCAAAACGTTTTTCGCTTTACCTTCAATAATATTGTTTTTTACCAGTAAATTGTAGACTGTATCTGTCGGTTGCGCCCCTTTTGACAGCCAGTATTTAATTTTATCCTCCAGCAGAACAACATTGTCGCTGTTTGGATCCCATGAACCCACACGCTCTATATAATCTCCACTTTTGGGCGCTCTTGTGTGCTCTATAACGACAATACGAAAAGCCGATCGGTTTCTTCGCCCTATTCTTTGCAATCTGATTTTTAACATGACAAGTACTCTAACAAATTTTTCAAAAAAAGCAATGCTTACTTGCGCCTGGACAAATATTTCAAAAATGGCTATTATTCATTCATGAACACAACCCCAAAAAAAGTATGGCAAACCGACTCGTCACTGCACCCTAAAATAGAACAGTACACGGTTGGTTCGGACTACCTGCTTGATCAGACTTTAATCCCCTATGATCTGCGCGCAAGCGCCGCCCATGCGCACATGCTCAAAGAAATGGGTATTTTGACCAACAAAGAACTCGAGACCTTACTCAAAGGATTACGCGAGATAGAAACACTGTGGAGGAAGGGTGAATTTTCCATCTCTCAATCTCAAGAGGATGGACACACGGCCATAGAACAGTATCTCACCGAGCACTACGGAGAGGTCGGCAAAAAACTGCACACCGCTCGTAGTCGCAACGACCAAGTGCTTGTCATGTTGCGCTTGTACATGAAAGAAGTTCTTACAAAAGCCATTGACCTCACCTCAAAAGTGCGCACCGTCTTTAAAGAGCGCGCCAAAAAAGACAACTCCCCCATGCCCGGGTTTACCCATATGCAAAAAGCGATGCCAACCACCACCAACATGTGGTTTTCATCGTATGCCGACGCATTTGCCGATACCCTTCCTCTTCTCAAAAGCACCCTGCGTATCATTGACCAAAACCCGCTCGGTTCCGCATCCGGTTTTGGTATTCGCAATCTCAAGCTAAAGCGCTCAGTTACCACCAATTACTTGGGCTTTGCAAAAACCCAGCAAAACCCCATGTACTGTGGTATGTCTCGTGGCTACTTTGAAGAGCTCACGCTCTCGGCCCTGTCTCCGGCCATGCTCCTTGCGGGAAAATTCGCAAGCGATATGCTGTTGTTTAGTATGGATGCGTTTGGGTTCTTTTCGTTATCGCAACAATTTACCACCGGTTCCTCTATTATGCCGCAGAAAAGAAACTACGATGTATACGAAATTATGCGCGGAAACGGCAGAGTGTTTGAAGCAAAACGTCGGGAAATCAGAGATATCATCGCATCACTCGGCAGTGGCTACCATCGCGATTTTCAATTGACAAAGAAACCTTTCCTTGAAGGGGTTGCTTTGTTTGAAGAGACGATGGGCATACTTGCTTTGACAATTCCGCGCATTAAAACTCATCATGAACGCTTGGCTCATGCCATGACGGACGATTTGTTTGTTACCGAGCAGGTATATGAACGAGTAAAGCGTGGGGAGAGTTTTCGCGATGCATACCGAGCGGTTAAAAAGCAATGGGAACAACAACGCAATGCACACAAAAAAGCGGAATAGTGCTTGCAAAGAAATTTGTGAGCACTACCCCGCTCTTTTGAACAGGAGGAGTATCATGTGCACAATCATGCTCACAAGGCGCCAACTCACGGAGTTGAAAACCAAAGGAGAGATAAGCATAATCTCAAAAGAAGGCAAAAAAGTATTACTGTGTTACAAAAACACACCTGAGACACAAGAAGAGGTGAAAGAAAAAATACGAGATACGGATGGTCATCTCATTTATACCTCGTAAAACTGCGGTGCCATCACTTGATGGCACCGTATTTTTCTTGTAACCTACTATCAAATGCAGTCACACAATAAATTAATTTTTGGCATATTGGGGGGCATGGGACCGCTCGCCAGTGCCTATACTTATCTTCGTCTTGTTGAAAAAGCGCAAAAAGAGTACGGGGCGGTACAAGATACCGACTACCCGCACCTTCTCATCAACTCTATCGCGCTTGATGCATTTGATGAGACGGGAATACGCGACAGCGAAACGGTGCACATGCAACTAAAAACGGAACTTGATCGTCTCGCCGATGCCGGTTGCAACAATATAATCATGGCATGCAATACGGTGCATGTGTTGTATGAAAAATTGCGCGATCACCTCGCCGATAAAAGTACACTCATAAACCTACCTAATGAAGTGGCAAAACGTATAGTTAAACACTCGTTAACACATGTCGGCATACTCTCGTCGGAAACAACCAGATCGTCGCAACTTTACCAGCACGCCCTGGAAAAACATAATATTATCGCGCACGCCGTCACCGAAGCCGAACAGCAAGAACTTAATAAAATTATTATGCATGTTATGGGCGGAAACCACACCACCGCCGACACCGACACCCTGGGTCGCATTGCTCGCAATCTCATCAAACGACATGGGGTTGAAGGTATCGTGGTCGCCTGCACTGAATTACCCATTCCCTTCCCTACTTCCTTTGAGGTTCCGATTTTTGACACTATCGCCACTATCGCAGATGTTATTCTGGAAAAACACTACAGCACGACCAATTCAACATCTTAAATATAATTTAATGTTTGACGTGTTTATTTTTTTCTGTAAAAATACCGAGGGAACAACAAACTGATTACGGAGGACAATCAATGCGTATCATCGAGGCAGGTCACTACTATCTGGCACACGGGCCCACTCGCTGGTCGAAAATGGGAGTTACCATTCTGTCACATATGCAACAACCGGGAGATGTTACACTGCTTTTTGTGGATGATATTCACACAGCAGATGAAGTACCACCTTCCGAAAAAAATGAACCGGTAATTCCTCATCTTGCCTACCAGCCGGATTTTATTTTATATGAATCAGCATTTCGTCAGGCTTCATACAATATTATCGATAACCTAAAGAGATTGCCTAAAAGAATACGCGCTCGGCAAAACAAACAATCGGGTCGATGGTTCTGTGGCAATGTGCCACTTACCACTAGTTCGGGAGATCCTACGTGTACACTTTATGATGTCGCCTTGACGCTTTGGAAAAGCGAACAAGCAAAAACCGTTATCAATATTTTGCCAGAGCATTACCGATCACAACAGTTACAAGTAATTTCGGTACTTAAAAAACTTGGGGTACCGATTATTATGGAAATACGACTTTTCAATAACATTGGAAAAGTAACCGAGATTATAAAACAGTCCTTTGTGTAATAATTGACCCTCGTCTTTCATAAGACGAGGGTTTTATAAAACCATATACTTGCCGGCTGTAAAGTTCCATTACAACAAATATACAATACAATGCATGTCGGGTTAACTTCACAAGGGAGAAAAGTCATGAAAACATACCTCTATCGTTTCCCTAGCGCCACCTATCCCAGAGAGGTGCACACCAACCTTCCCTCCTCATCCAATATCGCCTCGTTTCGTGAGATGGCACATGGATGCTTTTGGGTACGACGAAGAAGGGTATCCTCTGAGCGTTTATTGGTTGTCAGCGGCGGTATGCATGGTGACGAAAAAGCCGGTATCTTTATTGTTGAGACTTTGCTCAACAAGCTTACCGAAGGTGTGATCAACCTTCATACAGATACCCTGCTATTGTTCGGCAACATAGAAGCGGCTTTTGCGCAAGATGGCAAAGGAGTACGAGCACTTAAAGAGAATGGGTGTGGACATTTTAACAACCTGAACCGGTGTTTCGGCACCCCGTTTTCAAACCCAAAGTGCTATGCGCAAAAACGAGCCAACGAGATTATGCATGTGCTTGAAGAAGTAGCACCTAAGTATAAGCGCATTGATGCTATTGATGTGCATCAGAGCTTTGCGGTGCCACTTGTTGAGGAGGTAAGGGATAATTGTCATAACCGCACGGAATACACCTACGCCATGGCATATCCGGGAGTACATCCCGAACATGAAGTGCTCAATTGGTTCTACCAAGAATACAGTGATATCGTAGCGGGAGTGGTGCTGTATCCGCCCGGCACTTATCCCACATTTGCCGGCTACATGGCGGCAACCTTCGGTGCTTATGCAGCGACTTTTGAACAAGGTACTATTGGCTACCTTGATGAGGTTACATATACACCGCAGTTGCTTGCCAACCTTGAACGAAAATTAAGTGGCCGGTTTATTATTGATAAACCGCTCGGGTTTGATGTGTGGGAAAAACGCCAAGATATTATCAAGGAACATACCGATTTTACCTTCCTTGATATAAACGGCAACCCAACTCACACACCACCTCGCGACTTCGTCGCTTTTCCCCAGCAAGCGTACGCAAAACAAGGCGGTGTGCTTATCTACCGCGAAGGCAGAGAAAGACTTCTCTTTGCCAATCCCGACGTTCCCGTCGGAGACCGTACCGCCTGTGTTATCGCACGCAAAAAAGAAAACGGTGGCATCGCGCTACCGCCCTGTTATTAACTTATGCCCCGCCAATAGGCGGGGCTTTTTCAAGCATCTATTACAATACTCGCGGTTTTCATATCAAAGCTCTTAATGTATATATTTACGTATTGCTTTTGCTTATGATGAATTTGCAAAGCGTCAAAAAAAGAGCATACTTACTAAATGCAAAAAACAAAAAAGAAAACACGTTTCGGCAAAACAAGCAAGAGACGAAAAAAAGAACAAAAAAAGCAAGAAAAAACTCTTACGGGTACAATATCTTTTAACTTTCGCGGCAAGGGCTTCATATCAGCTCCCGATTTTGCAAAAGAGTTTGAAGTAAACCCTGACGATACTTTTACTGCTTTACCCGGAGATGAGGTGGAGTTTGTTCCACTTAAAAACGGGAAAGCTAAAGTGATAAAAGTGCTAAACAGAAAAACCGAAAAAATTGTCGGGGTTGCGCGCAAACACGGAAAACATTTTATTTTAATCCCGGAAGACAAAAGGATACCAACGGATTTTTTAATCCTAAACCCTCCTGAGAACTTACAAGACAATGCAGTAATTGTGGCAAAAATAAGCTGGGACAGCACACAAGAGTATCCAACGGCAACAACTGAAGAGATTCTTGGCAGAGTCGGAGCGCACGATACGATAATGCGCGCCATTTTGTACTCGCACGAATTTGAAGACAAATTTCCTCCACAAGTTAAAAAAGAGGCAAAAACTATCCAAGAAAAATTTCATGCAAACTTCTTTTCAAAAGATAAACGAAAAGACCTGACAGATACCCTCACGGTAACAATTGACCCGAAAAACGCTCAAGATTTTGATGATGCGATATCTTTACAGAAAACCGAAACCGGATACAAACTTGGTGTACATATTGCCGATGTTACTTTCTTTGTAAAACCACACAGCGCGCTTGATAAAGAAGCGCGCAAAAGAGCCACTTCGGTTTATTTGGTAGACAGAACAATCCCAATGCTTCCGGAAGAGCTTTCAAATGATGTTTGTAGCCTTGTACCAAATGAGGAGAGATTTGCGTTTTCCGTTCTTTTCAATTTAACATCAGAGGGCGAAATTGTTGATTTTGAAATTACAGAAAGTGTTATAAAATCAGACAAAAGACTCACTTATACCCAAGCCCAAGAGATAATAAACTCTCCAAATACAGATGAGCTCTCGGTTATGCTCAAAGAAGCGCTCAAGCTTGCAGAAAAACTAAAAGAGAAAAGAAACAAAAAAGGCGCTTTGCAATTCTCCTCTCGCGAGGTTGAAATAGAGTTAGACAAAAACGGCAAACCCATAAGCATTAAAAAGAAAGAGGTTTTGCCCACAATGGAGATGATAGAAGAGTTTATGTTGCTTGCAAATAGGGTGGTTGCCGAGTGGTCATCGTCTGCTTTTCCGAGTGATTTGTTGATTTACAGAATACATGAGACCCCAGATGAGCAAAAAATAATTGAACTTAAGCAGTTTGTGCGCGCTTTGGGATATGATGCTTTAGACAATGTAAAATCAAGAATAACAAACAAAGATTTGGCTCGTCTGCTTTTGCAAGTAAAAAACACACCGCATCAAGAGCTGATTGAGCAGACACTGCTAAGATCGCTTGCAAAAGCAGTCTACAGCCACAAAAACGTTGGGCATTTTTCTTTGGGGTTTCCTTTCTATACTCATTTTACTTCCCCTATTCGTCGTTATCCGGATATTATGGTTCACAGAATAATAAAATCTCGCCTGCAAAACAAAAAAATTGCCAAAGATGAACTGGCAAGCTACATAAAACTGGCACAGCACAGCACAAAACGAGAAATAGAAGCTATGCGCGCCGAAAGAGACTCTATCGCACAAAAACAAACCGAGTATATGGCAGAGCATATAGGAGAAGTGTTTGAAGGGACCATAACGGGCGTAACCGAAAGAGGAATATTTGTTGCAGAACAACAAACAATGGCGGAAGGGTTTATTCCAATAAAAGATTTACCCGGCTTCTACAGTTTCAACGATAAAAAACTGAAACTTGAAAACAAAAAGGGTGTAGGATTTTCTCTGGGAGACAAAATAAAAATAAGATGCAAACAAGTTGATGTGGCTTCAAGGAAAATTACATGGCAGTTCGCTCAGTAGATTTAAAAATACTTGACAAATTTTTTATTTATGTTAGTATAATAATGCAGGTCGCAAGTTGCAACCTTGCCTAAAATCCCAGCGCCGACCGTGCCGGCGCAATATAAATCAGCGCACGGGAAAGGAGGGATTTTGAGATGAACATTGTTCATCTCGCACCCGGTTAGGCCGGGTAAATCTATTCTTGCACTTTCTAAATAGAGCTAGCCCCACGCCGTGAGGGGCGAAAGATCACGGCCAACCGCCCGCGAAGCGCAAAGCGTTTCGCGGGCATTTTCATTTGCAACTTGTGTTGTTCTAACTTTTTGCAACAGAGAGCGCTTCTTCCAGCTTAACGGATAGGAGTTTTGAAACACCGTCTGCACCCATGGTAACTCCGTAGAGCTCACCTGCCGAGACCATCGTTTCGCGATTGTGAGTAATTAAAATAAGCTGGCTTTTTTGAGAGAGTTTGACTATCATCTCGGCGTAGCGTCTGCTGTTTGCCTCATCAAGCGCAGCGTCTGTCTCATCCAAAATCAAAAACGGTGGCGGATTCACTTGACTCATGGCAAAAATCAAAGCAATGGAAGTAAGGGCTCTCTCTCCCCCGGAGAGAGCTTCCAAAGTTGAGACTTTTTTTCTTGGAATCGCTACCGCAATCTCTATTCCGTCTTTTGCATCTTCTTGAGTATCCTCTTTTACAAGTTTTAACTTTGCTGTCCCTCCGCCAAACAAAATTGCAAAAAATTCCGCAAACACCTCGTTTATTTTCAAAATCCCACTTTCAAAACGCAGGGACAATTCTTTGTCTATATCTTTTATAAGCTGAACAAGCTTAGTGCCACTGGTTTTCAAATCTGCCAATTCCCCTTCCAAAAACTCAATTCTCTCTTTTACTTGTTTATACTCATCAACAAAAGCTTCATCAACACTCCCCAACTCTTCAAGCAATATTTTTTTCTTTTGGATCGCGTTTTTTAAAGCGCTTGCCTCCTGCGCGCTTATTTTTTCATTTGACTCAACCGGTCTTATACCCAAAGCTATAATCTCGGCAACATCCTCCTCAAATTTGGATTTACGCTCTTGAAGTTCTTTCTCTTTTATCTCCAACAGGTTCATTTCGTTTTTCAACTCTTGCAGCTGCGCTGACTTTTGAGCAATTTCAATTTGTATTTTATATACATCGTCTTTGTTTTGACCCTCTTGTTTTTGTAAAGCAAGTCTTTTGTCAAAAAGCTGTTTTAACTGGCCGTCTATTTCGTTTTTTTCTTTTTCAAGTTGGGTTTTTTGTTGCAGTATTTTTTGTCTTTGCAAAGAAATGTCATTTGGAACACTTTGACCTCCAGTTAAATCAAAATCTGCCAAAAACTTTGTCAAAGAAGAAACCGCATGCTCTATGGAGTGCTTCAGTATCGCCGGGCTTGCCTCAGAGAGAGATATTTTCAAATCGGAAAGCAAAGAGCGCAAAAACAGCAGCTTTTCTTTTGAAACAGTAAATTGACTGTTTGTTTGTCTCCCGGTTGGTAACACCTCCAGCTTTCCGTCCAAAACCCCCAAAAGATGCAAAATTTCATTTTTTCTGTCCTGCAATTTTTCAATTTGTTTGTTGATTTTTTGCAACTCTTTTTCGGTCTCTTTATCTTGCTTTGGTTTTTGTTTAAGTTGAGCTAGTTTTGCTTTAAGGGTTTCAATCTCTTTTTCAAGAGATGTTATTTTTTGTTTGGGAATGTCTTTTGAGTTTTTAATGTGGCTTTCCAGCTCTTGCAAATAGCTGTTTTCAAAAGTGAAATACAAAGAGAATTCTTTTTTAAGGGAGTCTTTCAACTCTTGCGCTTTTTGTCTTTTTTCCATTTGTCTTTGCAAAAAAGAAAAACGCGGTTTTATCTCTCTTATTGAAGCTTCAACTTCTTGAATATGCACGGAAGTCTGCTTGAGTTTGCGAAAAGCTTCGTTTTTTCTGTAGTGAAAAATCCTCAGCCCAAGCGCATCTTCCAGAATTTCTCTTCTCTGAAGCGGAGTCGCATTTAATATCCTGTCGGCCTCTCCTTGAGATATTATGTGATGCCCGGAAGAGCCTATATTTGCCGAGGCCAAAAGTGTAACAACATCTTTCAGTCTTACTTTTGATTTGTTTATAAAGTATTCGTTTGTTCCGTCTCTGTATACAATTCTCTCTATAACAACCTCATCAAAATCTATATCAAGTATTTTGTTGGAATTATCAAAAACAACTTTGACAGATGCTCTGTTTGCACGTGGAATTGATTTATTGCCGGCCCAAATCAAATCCTCTCCCCTTTTACAGCGCAAAGATTTCATTGACTGCTCGCCTAGCACAAAACGAAAAGCCTCCGCAACATTGCTTTTTCCGGAACCGTTTGGCCCGACTATCGCAACAGTGGGAGAATCAATCAAAATCTCACTCTTTCTTGCAAAAGATTTAAAACCGTTCAGCTCAATTGACTTTAACATTGCTATATTGTAACAGAAAAACGAAAGTTTATAATTCACAAATTCGGAAAATTGTCAAAATAAACAAAGCGCTTATTTGGGAACAGGTCTGGTGCAAAACTACCAACCCTTCACTTCAAGAGCCTTCCTTGCGGCAGCTCGTTCGGCCTCTTGTTTGCTTCTACCCTTACCCAAGGCCACCTGCTCATCTCCTAAAGAGACCGCAACCACAAAAGTCTTATCATGATCGGGACCACTTTCATCTACAGTTGTATAAGTTGGTGTTATCCCCACCTTCTCTTGCGCAGCTTCTTGAAAAGCGCTTTTTGCATCAAGCCAGAGTTTTTTCTCTATAACCTCATCTATTTTCGGATAGATATGCTTTGCAATAAATCTCTCCGCCACTTCATATCCTTGATCCAAATAAATCGCGCCTATAACCGCTTCAAAAGTGTTTGCCAAAATATACTCTCTTGCTCGTCCGGTGTCTTTGGCCTCACCTTTTGAAAGGAGCAAAAAATCATTCATACCAAGCTTGCGCGCCTCCTCGGATATACTTTGAGTGTTCACAAGAGCCGCTCTATATGCCGTAAGTTCACCTTCCGGCTTTTGCGGAAATTTATCATATAAAAACCTCGTTACCGCAAGCTCAAGCACCGCGTCTCCCAAAAACTCCAATCTCTCGTTGTGTTCTTTTGCTTCGTATTTATGCTCGTTTATCCACGAACGGTGAGTAAAAGCCGTTTTTAACAACTCTTTATCTTTAAAGTTTACGCCTATTTTTTGTTCAAACTCTGAAAAATCTTTCATAAGCTTATTTTGTTTTTTTGGAAGCTAATATGTTAACAGCTTTCGTGATAATCGGCAAAATATCATCATAGAAATTCAAGTCAACAATGTCTTTTAGCTTAAACCACTGACCATCATCAAGCCCGCCATCTGTTTTCGGCTTAACGTCTTGAAACGGCGCTTTGGCCAAATGATAAACCGCGTGTCTGATTTTCTTTCCAAATTCAGGATCGGAAGCTTTATACTCGTTCTCGCCCAAAAAATCTTCCACCTCAACCGGAAGGCCGAGCTCTTCTTGTACTTTTCTTTTTATACCGTCTTCTGTTGTTTCATTTTCCTGAAGTTTGCCTTTAGGGAGAGTCCAGTGACCGAAAATATCATGCACCAGCGCAACATAAAATTCCCCTTCATGCTCGGAGTAGACAACCGCTCCCACCAACTCCTCTTTTGGCAACTCTTTCGGTTTTGTCTCCTCCTCTGAGATAATTCCGCTTTCAAGCATTTCTCTGTAGACAGCACCCAAGACACCATTTACAAACTTACCACTGGAGTCTCCACCAAACTCTTTAGCAAGCTCTATTGCTTCGTTTATGGCAACCTTTGGAGGTACTTGTTCTCTATCGGCAAACAAAAGCTCGGCAAGACCTATACGTAAAATATTTCTGTCCACTATGGCGATTTTCTCAAGTGGCCACTCGGGCGCAGCTTTCTGTATTATCTCATTTAGCTCTTCGTATTTGGATAAAACCAAATCAAGAAGTTTTTTCATGAACGGAAAAATTGTTTTATCGGGGGCAAACTCGGCGACATTTTCAAGAAAAACTTTTTCAACATCTTCTTTTGAGCGAGTACCGCCCATTGCGTCTGTTTCAAATAGTGTTTGTAAAACAACTGAACGCCCTAAGTGTCTGTTTGCCATATAAAGAACTTACTTTTAATGTAGATAGTATAACAGCCAAAGCGTTACTTGCAAGATGGTTTAGTTTAAAATTTGCGTAAAACAAAAACCGACTATTTGTCGGTTTTTGTTTTTTTCTCACTCTTTGTATCTTTGGTCTTTTTTTCAGCTTTTTCAGATGCTTTTTTGCTTTCTGAGCTTTCACTGTTTGAGACTTCTTGTTCCTGTTGCATCTCCTCAAGTTTTGCTTGCTTTTTTTGAAGTCTCTTTTCGGCCAAAGCGACAACATCTATAATTTGCTTTCCTCTGTAGAACCCGCATTCCGGACACATTCTGTGTCTTAGGTGGTAAGCTCCACAATTTGAGCACTTGGAAAGACGCGCCCCTTTAAGAGCATGATGACTTCTTCTATTATCCCGATGCGCTCGGGTTACTCTCATTCTCACTACCATGAAAAAGGATTATACCAACATTAACAGCGTTTGCAAGCTTTTTATGTCAACCTCTACTTTACACAACAGCGCAAATAAGTATACTCAATCTCGGAGTAGTCAACCTCAAACAGGAGGATTTTCCATGAGTGGTAGAAAGTGGAGCAAAAAAGAAGACGAACTTCTTTTGAGATATATACAAGAAGGGCTCTCGGCGCGTCAAATCGGCGAAAAGCTGGGTCGTTCAAAAAACGCAGTATGTGGTCGCCTTGCAAGACTGCGCAAGATCTCTTCTGAACACTTAACTCAAGATGCGCATTTTTCCGCCACAGCAGAGGCGGTATACTCGCTTAAGCCAAATCAGTGTAGGTTTCCACTGGGTAATCCTGGAGATGAAAATTTCAATTTTTGCTCTAACAAAGCTTCTCCAGGGAAGTCATACTGCAAACACCATTATTCTATAGCATATGTACATTTAAAAAGATAAAAATAAAAACCGTCACATAATCAAATGTGGCGGTTTTTTATACTTGTTTCTTCAGAAGATAGCACACAAATAAAAGTTGTAGAACTATCGCCCCTATTCCAACATAAAGTTGATACTGCAAAAGAAAAGTCAGTGCCCCAAAGCCCAAACCAAACAAGGCGACAATGGGAGCGACACAGCCGGCACAAGTGGCGGTTGCCACTATTGAAGCTAAAACTCCCGAAAGGGAACCGAAAATCGCACTTCCTCCGACTTCAGCTGGTGAGCAAACTTTTTTTCTGTTTATTTGACTGTAGTAGCTAACCAGCAAAAGAGCTGAAGTTGAAGCTGAAAGTAAAACAAGCATTACAAAATCAATTGCATTGTAGGTTTGTATTTGAAAGAGTAAGTCATTGCCCATTATGGTAAAAACCGGGAAAAGCACATAAATACTCAAAAAAAGCGCCAGAAGCAGAATAAAACTAACTTTATACTTTTTTATGATACTTCCCAGTTTATAAATGGTTTTCAAACACGACATGATTACAACATGCTAATAAAATCCCATACAACAAATAAAATAATTACAAATGCAAATATTATTATTCCCCAAAACTTTTTCCCTCTCTTTCTCTTATCTTTGAGTCCTGCTAAAACAGCACCTTCAGCGCATGTCGCGTAAGATTGTGTTTTTTTAAGAATGCTTTGCGCTTCTTTGGAGCCTTCCTCCGGATACCCTATCTTTGCCAAAATTTTCACTACTTTTTCCCTATCACCAACAAAGCACACCTTGCCTTTCTCTACGGATACGTTTACATTTGTTACTCCGGCTTCAGATAGAGCTTTTTTAATTGACTCTTCGCACCCGCCACATTTTAAATTTACAACTTTTATACACTCCATGCTTGTTTTAAAGGCTTAACTACTTTGAAAGAGCAGAATCTATAATAGATTTTACCGCCTCATAAGGTTGCGCTCCATTTATTGGAGCAACAGGTTTACCATCAAGCAATACTATACTCCAAGGTGTTCCTCTACCTCCGGTTTCAACAGCATTTGTGAAATCTTCTTGAACATCTTTGTCAAATTCTCCGCTTGTATAGCAACTGTCAAACGCTTTTTTATCAACTCCCGCAAAAGCTACAAGCCTTTCCAGCTCATCATCAATATTCCATTGGTCATTTGAAGGTGTTGTTCTAAAGTATTCATCTGTAAATTTCCAAAACGCATCATTGCCTCCCAGTTTGGCAACACACTCGCTTGCTATTGCCGCTTTGCGTGCGTTGCGCGGGTGCAACTGCTCAAGCGGGAAATGTCTGTACACCCATGCAACCTCCCCTTTCGGTCCGTACTCTTGAATAATCTTATTCATAACACCATGAAATCTTTGACAAAACGGACACTCAAAATCGGAATATTCAACAATTTTCAGTTTGGCGTCAGGATTTCCTTTTATGTGATCTTTGTTTGTAACTTTGTTAATTTTCTCTAGATTGACCTGCGCTTCCGCTGCATCAGGCGACCCTGCTGTATTGGTCTGAGAAGAAGATTTACTAAGAGCTAAAAACAACGAGCCGGCAATAAGAGCTCCTGCTATCACTATAGCCACAGGAATTGCATAATTTCCTTTTGTGTAATTTATTTGTGTACTCATAATATTTTGTTAATTGATAATAAAATTTTTAATTTATCTGCGTGATGACTTGTAAATATTCATTATCTCTTTCGTTGCTTTGCTTACTTTGCCGGATTTTATAAGAGATACCACACATGTTCTAAGGTGATTCTCCAAAAGCTCCGCTTCAAAAGAAAGCAAAGCCTTCTGCGCCGCTTGCGACTGGGTAATTATTTCAACGCAGTATTCATCATTTTCAACCATTTTATATATGCCACGCACTTGACCTTCAATTCTGCGCAAACGATTTAGCAATTTCTTTTTTACTTTTTCATTTTCATCGCAATGCATGTGCCAAGTATATACCCCTCTAGGGTATATGCAAATTAAAAACTGTGGATAAATATTTCACAAAAAAACGCGCGCCACCGTAGGTAGCGCGCGCTGCGCGTCAAAGAACTGCCACCGCCTCTCTGCGCCGGCGGACAGCCCGCACCGGCGCCGAGAAAACGGCAAAGAGGGCGAGAGCGACCAGCTGCCCAACCAGGGCAAACACCCCGAGAGCGAGTGCCCTGCCAAGCAGCTCCTCCCCGACAAGCCCCCAGATGCTTCCGGGGGCAAGCAGGGAAGCGAGCGCCTGCGCCACAGTCCCCGCCGTCTCAAAGACGGCATTAAAAAGATGTGGCGCAAGCACGGCGCTGCCAACCGCTCCGGCTATGCCGAGGGTATGTCCCACGGCAAGCCGGAGTGGCAACAGCAGCCGCCCTGCCGAGACGGCCAGGGCCGCCTGGGCAGTAAGTATTGCCACCGCCACAGTCAGCCCCAGCCCTGAGAGGGCCAGCCGAGCAAGAGCAATCTCGCCCTCGCCCAGTCCCGCCTGCCGGGCAACATCGGGCCAGCGCCCGGCGAGGCGGAGTGCCACCCTTACCCCTTCGGCTCTACTCCTCTTTTGTGCCCTCACCACTGTCATCTGTGGTGTGGGCGGTTGCCAATTTTTTTTATATTACACCATAAATATATAGCTCAGTCAATATAGTACACAGATCAAATTAAAACCCGAATACCGCCCACCACGGTTTTTTGATTTGAACGGGAGCTAAATCCTTATCAAGTATCAACTCAACCGTGACCTTTAAAGGAAATATCCCAAAAAGCTTTATTTGCTCTTTCTTTTTTACAATCACCATCTCCCCTAATATTTCCA
>WFWK01000074.1 GCA_015491135.1 Patescibacteria group bacterium
AGTCTTCAGTTGCCGTTTTGTTGTATAAATCACCCCCTTCATCTCTTTCTTTCTCTTTCTCTTGCAGAAGCCATCTTAAATATCCCGGGTCATATTTTGCAACGTCTGCAATAAGCTCACCCTTGTATTTGCCAAAATTGAATTTGCGTATCAAAACCGGGCGCATTGAAATCTCTTGCATGGCTTTTAGGGTCTCCCGAGAGCTGGTGTGTTTTTCTTTTAATTTTGAGAACAGGCGCGCAAACAAAGCCTCCAAAACCAGCACATCTCCCAGTGCATCATGCGCTCTTGCATCTTCAACCGGTAGCGAAAGAGCGTAGCGCAAATACTGCAATCTGTACGCTCCCAGCTTCTCCTGCGGGTCCAAATGACGCGCCACTTTTAAGGTGTCTATATATCTGTCTATCACAATTCCTTCCTTTGCCAACATTGCAATGTCAAAGGGAGCGTTGTGGGCTACAACATAAACGCTTTTGTTGGTATCCAGTATGTTTTTTAGTTTTTGAGCCTCAGGAAGTTCGGCAAATTCTGGCTTATCCTTAACATGTTCATTTGTATAATGAGTGGCTTCCATCGCCTCAACCGAAAGAGGAACCGGCGGTTTGCACAGTCCAACATAACTCTTATCATCATATTTAAAAGCCAGCTGAAATATACGATCGTGCTTTTCTCTTCCTGTGGTTTCCGTATCCAAAAAAAGCACGCTTCTTTTCTCTTTTGGCATGTTAATCTTTTATCAACTTAAAATGCTCACTTTCCAAAACAAACGGCTTCAATAGAGTTTCAAACCTTTCGGACCTTGAGGCTTTAAACAGCAAAACATTGCCCGGCGACAGGTTTTTCCAAATATACTCTTGAGCTTCTTGTTTATTTTTGAAATGATGCACAAAAGCTGATGAGGTTTTCTTTGCCGAATCTGCCATAAAAGAAATATTTTCACTATCTCCCACCAAAACCACCCTGTCGGCTTGCCCTGTCGCGTAAGCGCCAACCTCAGCATGAGCTTTCAAAGAAGAATCTCCCAACTCTTTCATTTCGCCCAAAACCGCAATTTTCTCGCCGTTAACATTTAAACTTCCAAGAGCATCCAAGGCTGCAATCGCCGCTTTGGGCGAGCTGTTGTATGAATCATCTATAATTGTTGTTGAGTTTTTTCCTTTTAAAATTCGCATTCTGCCCGGTTGTTTTTCAAAAAACTCATCAACTTTATCTTCTGCAAAATCAATACCGAGCGCTGAGACAACAGCCCAAGCGCAAGCGAAAGCGTATGCGGAAGTTTGGGCCAAGGTTCCATCTAAAGAGAAAGTTTTGCATTCGTCTTTGGTGCACACTTCAAACTCAACACCTTTAGGGAAATTATCGGGGTAATAAGTTATAAAACTGTTTTTTATTTTGAAATCTGCATTTTCTCCGTAGCCAAAATACAAAATCCCAGCTCTCTCCCGAAAAAGATTAACTACCCTCCCATCATCTCCGTTTACAATGGAGAAGCCACTGTCTTTCAAGTTTTTAAACAATGATAGTTTTTCCGCTATAAGCTCGTCTTCCGAAGAAAAATTTTGCGCGTGTACAAGATATTTTGGCAAAGCCGTTAGTACAGCTATATCGGGTTTGAGCCACTCTGCTATAGCTGATATATCACCCGGTCTGTCGGTTCCAACTTCAAGTACACAAAACTTTGGCAACTTTCTAAAATAAGCTTTAAATACAGAAGCAACTAAAACATAAATCCAAGCAAAAGGGTTTCTACCCGGACTTTTTAAACCTAAAACCGACATAGGCACTCCGGTTTCGCTGTTGTATGTTTTTGGACTTTTGCAAAATTCAATGTTTGTGGAGCGCAAAAGCGCCGCTATCGCTTCTTTTGTTGTTGTTTTTCCAACATTTCCGGTTATTGCTATAATTTTTGTGTGCCCGTTGCGCGCGAGAGTACATTTAGCCATGGCTTGCAAAAATGATGCCAACATATTTTTTAATATAGCTCTCATAATATTTAGCTTAACTCTCCTTCTCCATAAATTACCAACTCTATCAAGTGCTTGATTAAAGTATTAAAATCTATCCCCGCCTCCTGTGCTGACACAACAAAAGATGAGTTTGGTGAAAGCGGTGGTTGAGAATTGGTCTCTAAAAAATAAATTTCATTCTTTTTGGTAACTATAAAATCTGAACGCGAATAATGTGAGAGTCCCAACTGCTCATGCGCAAATTTTGCCGCTTCGGTTAATGTTGTTTTTACTTTATCGCTCAACAAAGATGGACACCTAAACTCTACTCTATCTTTGTTTTCGGTTTTAAGATTAAAATCATATACATCTTCAGATTCCGGCAACACTATATCAGTTGGCAACAGAGGATACAATTCTTCTCCCCTGGTATTTTCAAGAATCGCTACAGATACCTCCGTTCCATCTATAAACTCTTCAACCAATATTGGAATATTTTCTCTCAACTTGCTCTCAACTTGCTCCAGAGCTACCGTTAAGTCCTTTGCAACAGTAACATTCATGGAAAAACCTGACTTTATCGGCTTTATCACATACGGTGGCGGAAATTGTTTGAAAATTCGCTTCAACTCTTTCTCTGGGTCAAAAACTTCGTTCGGATATAAAGAAACATGTTTTGGTAAATTTATATTTAAAAATCCTCGCATTACCTCTTTTGTTTTGGTCTTATCATAAGCTATGGCTGAAGCAAAAGGGTCCGAGCCCAAAAATGGAGTTCCGGATTTTGAGAGAATCTGCTGTATTCCACCCCCCTCTCCCCACGGACCGTAAACCAAATTAAATGCCATATCAACATTATGCAAAACACTCATGGGAGAAACTTGTCTTCCAAACCGATACCAATTTTTCTGCTTATCTATCAAAATATCAAAAACCCTAAAGTTGGCATCATCTAAAGCAGATAAAACTTCACTTCCGGCCTTAAGTGATAGATCATAGTACTCACCAGGACCACCTCTTAACACGGCAATGTTATTTTTCATAACAATATAATAACACGAAAAAAGAAGTGGCGTAAAAGAAAAGCGCGCTTCATCTGAGCGCGCTTTCGCATCTTTTTTGCCAAATGCGTACTTTCTCGGCAACATTTAATATATCCGAATAAAGACCGGTTTTGCAAAACGGATCGCCGGGATTTTTACCGCAATTGTGCAAAAACCAACCTGCGAGATCTACATTTACAGAAAGACCAAACTGGATAAAGCGTTCACATGCAAAAGATTTTTGTACTGAATTTTTTCCTAAATCTGTTTTATACCACTTGGTTGAGTTTTGTCTTCTCTTTGTTGTGTGTTTTCTCTCGGGCACACTCCACTCTCCCCAAACCTCCGGCGGACTCCACTGATATGTTGGCTTGCTACCGGCAAAAGAGACAGTAGAGAAAATCATGCTCGCGAGCACAAACAATATCAGAGCTGACAGTTTTTCCATGATGTTTCTCCTTTTGCTCTGTAAAGTAGCATAAACAAAAAAAGCATTTTTACAATCCCAAACCTTTGCAGTTTTTAGCAGGTCTGTATCCAAAACTTTGCGCCTCTTGCTCGGAAGAAAACCATCTTTTGTATTTAACAGATGATCTACACCATGGAGCATAATAGACTTTACCGGTCCAAGAGGCATAGACAGCTCCTCTTGTTTCTACTCTTTGCGGACATGATACCTCAGTTTTAAGCTCGACAGGAGTGTTTTGTAGTTGGGCAAGTTTTCCCAAATAAAATGAAATTGCTCCCCACAAAAACAGAACAATTAAAAATACCACTTTTAACTCAAAACACTTGATTGATTTGATTTTTTCTCGTATACTATCCCAACCCATAAGGGATATTATAATAAAATTTATATATGGCGCATAGAAAAGCAGGAGGTACAGCAAAAAACCTAAAGGATTCAAATCCGAAGTTTTTGGGTGTGAAAGTTGCCGATGGACAAAAAGTAAACGCAGGTGGTGTTATAGTACGCCAACGAGGCACCAAAATATTGCCGGGTGCAAATGTAAAAGTTGGACATGATCACACTCTTTATGCCAAAATTGCGGGTATTGTAAAATTCAAAACTGTCAGGAAAATTTCTTTTACCGGCAAAGCATCTAAAAGAAAAATGGTTGACGTAATAGCTGGCTAACACAATTTAGCCTATCAAGCAAAAAACCGAGTTTAGTACTCGGTTTTTTGCTTTGCTTTTTAAGTTTTTCAATTAAAGTTATTTATCTAGGGCTTCAATTTTGATTGAGATTTTGCCTGTCATGTCATCAAGTTTTAATTCAACTTCATACTCACCAACTTCTTTAAGTGGAGTTTCCAGCAATACAATATCCGGACTAATTTCCAACCCAGTTTCTTCTTTGATGTAAGAGGCTATTTTTTTCGCATCAATTTTCTCAAACAAATGACCTTGCTCATTGGCCTTTAACTTCAAAACCAAAGAGCCTCCCAACTTTTCAATTACCTTTTTAACGGTGTCTTTGGTTTTTTGAAGTTTTTCTTTGGTGGAAGACAAAAGTTGCTTGGCCATTTTTTTTGCTTTTTCTGTTGCAATCTGAGCTTTGTTCTGCTTTATGAGAAATTGCGCATACCCGGCAGATACTCTGGCCACTTCTCCTTTTTTGCCGATTTTTGCAACATCTTGCAATAAAACAATTTCAACCATAATTTTTGCTTAATGAGTAACGTAAATAAGTTATCACTTATTCTGCAAAAACTCAACGGCTTTAGTTAAAATAGGATCAAAACCTTCTTCTTTGTTACGCAGTCTTTCTTTGTCTTTTTCGGAAAGCTCAACTTCAATATCGGGAGTTATGCCTTCACCACCGATATATTCTCCGTTTGGAAGGATCCATCTGGCAACGGTTACTTTCAAAGAAGTATCTTTTGTAATCGGGACCAACTCTTGCACGGATCCTTTTCCGAAACTGTTGGTGCCCACAAGAGTTGCTTTTTTATAATCCCTCAGAGAGCCGGCGAGTATCTCGGAGGCAGATGCTGAACCTTTGTCTATCAAAATTACAAACTTTAGTTTATCGTTAAATATGTTATAGCCTCTTGATCTGTGTACTGTCTTTTTTTTGTTTTCACCGTAATCTTCGGTTACAACAGTTGAACCTTCAGGTAAAAACCAACTTGCCATATCTACTGCTGAGGAAAGATATCCACCCGGATTTCCACGCAAATCAAGAATTAACTTGTCATACCCAGAATCTATAAACTCTTGCAGAGCTTCCCTAAAAAGTTCAGGCGATTTCTCTGTAAAACTGTAAAGCTCTATCACAAATATGCCGTCTTTTCTCTTTGTTGTTTTAATTGTCGGTATATCTATCTTATCCCTTATTATTGATATTTTAAGAGGTTCGCTCTCCCCTTCTCTTAGCACTGTAAGTGTAACTTTCGTACCTTTTGGTCCCCTTATCAACTTAACAGCAGATTGTAAAGACATACCTTCCGTGCTTTTGCCATCTATCTCTATTATTCTGTCTTTGGCTTTCATTCCGGCTCTAAATGCCGGGGTATCTTTTAAAGGAGCCACAACCGTCAATATTCCATCTCTTATCGCTATCTCCATTCCCACTCCTTCAAATGAACCACTGATATCTTCTTGAAAGATTTCATTTTCCTCAGGGGGCAAGAAAACGGTGTACGGGTCTTTCAATGATGCGGCGAGTCCGGAGATCATTCCCCATACTTTTTCTTGATCTGTTACAGATAGATCTTCTTTTGTACTTGTAGAATTTGCCGGTGGAGTAGGAACAAACTTTTCCTCTATAACATGCCAAGCTTTCCAAACCGGTGAAAAATCAACATTCTCCGGAGGAGTAGTTGAAAAACCCATTAAAGCAACAGAAGGCAATTTGCCTGCTGAAGCTTTACTTCCACCAACTGCCAACCCCAAAACAAAGGCTAAAGAAACAGCAAAAACAAAAACGCTTACTGTCTTAAAATATTTGTTGAAAAAATCTTTTATAAACTTCATAAACTTAGTATATCACAACTTAATCTTCATCAGTAAACGGTAAATCTATTCCATCATCTTCTTCTTCGTCATACAACTCCTCATTTTCATCCAAATCATCAAAATCGTTTCGCAACGTTGCAGCCAAAAGAGGGTCCTCTTGCAAAGATTCGTCAACAACCTCGTCTTCAATCAAGTCATCGTC
>WFWK01000075.1 GCA_015491135.1 Patescibacteria group bacterium
AAAAACCAATCTTTTTGAAAAAATCATGTAACACAACAGCACCCGGAATACCATCTGCGTCAAAATCTGCATAAATTGCCACTTTTTCATTTAACTCAAGTGCCTTGTTTAAGCGTTCAGTTGCAACTTTCATGCCATCAAGCAAAAACGGATCCAAAACTCCCGAATCATAATCAGCTTTTAGAAAATCTTGCTTTTCTTGTTCTGTTTTAAAATCAAGTCTTTCAAGAAGAGTTTCAAGTAGGTGTTTGTGATTCATAAGAGAGATTATACCATGGAAAACAATAGAATTTTCTTTCTTTTTGCAAAAAACATAGTAGAATACAAATATGACAAACGAAAACTGTCTTTTCTGCAAAATAGCAGAGGGTGAAATCCCGGCGCAAAAAGTTTATGAAAATGAAGATGTAGTGGCATTTTTGGATATAAACCCGGTAAACGCGGGGCATACTTTAGTAATACCCAAAACTCACTTTGAACATATGCTTGAGACACCCAAAGATGTTTTCCTAAAAACCATGGATGCTGTACATTTTCTCTCTCCTATCATTCAAGAAGCAACTGATGCCGATGGTATAAACATAGGTATCAACACCCTGCCGGCGGCGGGACAAGAAGTGTTTCATCTGCATGTTCATGTAATGCCGAGATTTGAAGGAGACGGGCACAAGCACTGGAGCGGAACTCCATACAAAACAGAGGAAGAGATGAAAACCGTAGCAGACAGAATAAGAAAAAGACTTGAGTAAACGTTGGTATCATAGCAAAAACAGCTATCAACTCAGCGCTTCAATCCCGGGTAAAGTTTTGTAAAGCAAAAACTCAAGCATTGCTCCTCCTGCGGTGGACAAAAAAGAAGCGCAATCTTTGAGGTTCTTTTTCCTTAACGCTGAGACGGTGTCTCCACCTCCGATTAAAATAAAACTGCCTTTTTCTTTTGCGACAGATAAAGCCTCTGCAAGCTCAACGGTGCCTTGATAAAATCCTCCCTCATAAAATCCTAAGGGCCCATTCCAGACAATAGTTTTGTATCGTCCCTTTTTGATTTTGGATAAAATTTGTCTCGGCACCAGAGCATCAACAATGGATTCACCTTTTTGACATAAATTTTTTGTCACTTCTCTTTTTTCCGCCTCACCGTTTGACAGTCTCACAATTACCTGCTCGGGCAAAGACAATTTAAAATGTTGTAAAATTGCAGGTGGTATTTTCCCTGAGGAGAGTGAATCACCGATTGAAATTCCTTTAGATTTAAAAAAGTCATTTGCCAGAGCCCCGGCAACCAAAACATCATCATAAATTTGCAATTCATTTTTAAGAAGTTTTTCTTTTGTTTTAAACTTTGAGCCTCCCAAAATAAAAAGTGAAGGATTCTCCGGATTTGTCGCTTTTGAAATATTTTTTACTTCTTTATCAAGCAAAAAACCCGCGTAAGAAGGTAAGAACTTGGGTAAAGAAACAATTGAAGCATGCTCTCTGTGACAGACAGAGAAAGCGTCTTGTACAAAAATATCTGCAATGGAAGCAAGTTTTTTTGCAAATTCCGTATCATTTTCAATCTCGCGCGGATCTCGTCGCAAATTTTCATACAAAATTAAAGGATATTTGCTCTCTAAAAGCTCGCTGTAGTTTTGAACAAAGCGCAATTCAAGTAAGTGCTTTTTAAGCTCGTGAGCCACAGGTTGTAAGGTTTCTTTTCCGCTTCTTCCTATGTGCGCGATTATAATGATTTTCTTTGCTTTTTTCTCTTGTAAATATTTTATTGTTTCAGTTGCTTGTCTTATTCTAAAATCATCAAGTACATGTCCGTCTAAAACCGGTACATTAAGAGAACTTCTAACCAAAACGGTTTTACCCTCAACATCGGCTTCGGTTATCAATTTGTAGTTCATGATTTAAAATTAAAAGCTTTTACTATATCCGCAAATGACCTTTCAAGAGAAGCTCTGCCAACTACAACACCGCGCAATTTTGCGATTTCAGTAAAAGATGAAGCGTTTTTTGCATTCACGGAACCTCCGTACAAAATCGGAACTTGATTTGCCGTTTTCTCACTGTAGATCTCCACCATGATTTTATATATAAATAAAATCATGACTTGTATCTGCTCGGGATCCATTGCTTCTTTAGCCCCTATCGCCCATACCGGCTCATAAACTATCATTATGTTTTTTACATGCTTTTTTTCTATCAGAGAGAGGGCGGTTTGTATTTGTTTTTTAATTGTGCGAAGGTACGCCCCTGCCGGGTCTCTTTCCTTCTCTCCAACAAAGACAACCGGAACAACTTTTGCTTCAATACAACGCAAAACCTTCTGTGCGATCAACTCATCTGTCTCTCCCCTGTCTCTGTTGTAGCTGTGACCAACCAAAGCAAGTGTGGCGCCAACTGATGCAATTTGTTCTGCAGAGTGCTCTCCAACAGTAGCCCCGTCTTTTTCAGCGCTTACAGATTCTGCGGCAAAGTGAACTCTTTTAAGCCTTGTTGAGAAAGCCAACGGATAGATAAAAGGCGCCGGAACAGCAAAAATAGTATTTACAAAACGCAGTGTCGCTATCTGTTTTTTTTGATTTTGGAAAATTTTTTTTGCCTCTTTTAAAGTGGGCGGATTTAATTTCCAATTTGCTACAACAAACTTCATGCAAAATATGTTAACACGCCTTTTGTAAAAAATTTTTGTGTTTTTTGTAAAATTGGGGAAAATTCTTATACAATAGATTATTATACTGTCAAGTAGACAAATTTGTTATCCACAGTAACCTTTATTTCCAGTTGCGCGCGATTGATATGACGATAAAGTAGGAAGTAGCGGTAGTAAATTCGGTATTCTAGTTTATTCGGAATAAACATGCGCAATTAAATTTTGGCTTATTAAACCAAAAAACCAAGACTCCGATACGGAAGGCTCACTGTTGATGCCCCATCGGATGACATATTTTTTGCATTTCATACAAAACGCTGCAATATCGGCGCTTGTTTTCTTTTTGGGAATTTTACCCCACTCAACAGAGGCGGGGCTTTTTGGTATTTTCGGAGAGGCAACAAAAAACAAAGAAATACCGGCAGAATATAACTCTCAGACTCTTCCTTTACTTGCGGCTGCATATAATATAGATCCAAACCCTTCAAAAGGCGGTGGAGATATAGCTCTTGCGGATAACAGCGCGCTTATCTCATCTGCCGGCCCTGCGGGCTCTCTTGCAAATTTGCCCAATGCTCCAGTACACAAACAAACAGATATCTACATAGTGCGTGAAGGAGATACTCTCTCAGGCATTGCGCAAATGTTTGATGTGTCCGTAAATACCATAAGATGGGCAAACGATCTTAAAAAAACAGATGTGATAAAACCGGGCCAAGAGTTGCTGATTCTTCCGGTCTCCGGAGTACAGTACACCGTAAAACGCGGAGGTACGCTAAGAGACATAGTCAAACAATACAGCAAAGGCAAAAACTTCAAAGAAATACTTGCTGAAGCTGCGGAGTTTAACGACCTTGACCCTGATAAATGGCTTGAGAAAGGCACTACAGTTATTATTCCTGATGCTGAACCGCAAATACAAGAATCTGGTACTCCTTGGAGAGATAAACGCAAATACTCGCGCAGAGTAATTGCAAGCAAAGCTTACAAAAACGCACCTTCATATAGCGGATACTTTATTCGCCCTATCGCAGGCGGTGTAAAAACACAAGGATTGCATGGTTACAATGCAGTTGATATAGCTGTACCACTTGGAACACCAGTTAAAGCTTCTGCAAGCGGAAGGGTTATAAGAGCTAAATACAGCGGTTGGAACTACGGCTACGGAAGATACATTTTAATACTGCACCCAAATGGTACAAAAACTCTTTATGCCCACTTATCTGAAGTGTTAGTGACACAAGGGCAAACCGTTAAACAAGGTCAACTTATAGGAAAAACTGGAAACTCAGGTCGCTCAACCGGACCTCACATCCACTTTGAAATCCGTGGAGCAAGAAATCCGTTTTAAGTAAGCCATTCTTTAGTTTGAATCTGTTACAAATTATTTATAAGTTATAAATCTTTACTGTTGATTACATAACTCTCTTGCATGGGGCCCCCTTTGGCATCACTGTAATGCCCTGAAGGGTTTCGGCTCCCCGCTATTTTTAAATCCACACCTTTGTGCGTCCACCTCCCTCTCCTGCTCCACTGAGAAATAAGTTTTTCAACCTCCTTGGCAAGAGTGCTTTGTGTACAATTTGGTGGATTTTGAGTATAAGCTCTTTCAAGAAAAATTCCGGCTTGCATATCTGAGTTTTCACTTACAACTTTCCCTGCTTTTATTATGTGCCTACGGTATGCGCGTCTGTCCAAATTGATTTGGAAACTATCTTTTCCTACCTGTAATGTAAGGGATTTTTTATATGGATTGAATTCATAATTTATTTTATTGTCTTCTGTGGCATTTGCCACTTTTTGAAAGTCTTCAACGGAAGCAAAATCTCTTGACGTTAAAACAAAACTTAAAATTGCCTTAATTTGCGCATCTATAACATAGCCTGGGAGCGTTTCTACGTATTCACCGGTTTTGTAATTCTGACAAGAACTTGTATCCACAATGGAGCCTATTTCAAGCATTGTTTTTGCATCATCTACAACCGTTGTAAAAATAATCGCCTTTTCAGCTTTTTGCTCGGCCGATTTTGCTTCTCTTTTGCTAAAGTTTCTGAGATTTTTAAGTTTTCTCTTTAGATTTTCAAGGTCGGATCTCACCTGCTCAAGCGCTCCCCGGTTTTTACTGTCTCGAGAGGCGGGCTTTGCCAGAGAATCTATAAGTTTTTGAATTTGCTCTATGTTTATTTTGTCAATCTCTTTGTCGGATATATCATCAAACCGCTCTTTTACCCAACTGTATTTGCCACCATCTCGCTCAAGTAAATGAGATATGTTCCCTGCAGTTTGCTGTAATGCCCTGAGTATATCAGCTGTCTGCTCTTTTAAAGTATCTTGAGCTGAAGTATTCTCAACTAAAGCGACAGTCAAAGTGCTTGGGTTTTCCCTCCATACATTTTTTTGCTCTTGCGTGAAAAAACTCAATTGCTCTTTAGCCTCCGGTGTGTCATATTTATACGTATAAAATCTACCTTCAAGCTCATGGCGCAGTATATCTCGCATTATCTCAATTTCACTCTCATCGGCAAAGACGCTCTCATCTTTACCTGAAAAGCGAGCAAAAAGAGTGATAAACACATCTAAATCTCCCCACTTCTCCTCCAACAATCTTAAAGCTTTTATATTGTCTTGATCTGTTTCACCCAACTGCGCCATTTTCAAAAACCAACCCATAAAAGTATTGTTTAAAACGGCAATTATCTCATTGACATTTTGTGGAGTAATAATCAAAAAAGTTTTATTTTCATCATGACTGTCAAATGAAGGCATTACCGAAAACTCGCTTGTATACTCGGGACTGTTGAGTTTGTTTAGAACCGAGCAAATTCTTTCAAGCGCTTTGTTTCTCTCAACAAAAGATTCGGACTCCGTTATACGCAACGTGTTTGCCAAAAGAGAAAACAATTCCGTCAAACGACTGACATATTTTTTTAATTTTTTATTTGAGATTCCATCTTCTTTTTGATCTGCAAAATCAAAGCTTATCTTAAAGGGTGGTCTGTATTTAAAATCAGAAGTTTTATCAAAATTTTTATAAATATCACCTTCAAACAAAGCGTGCGCAAGCTCCATGAGTACTTCATAAAATTCTCCCCAACCATCAATTTGAGATTTCGGGAGAGTGTTGTTCTCAAGACCAATCATCTCCTCTATTGCGCCATGACTGTCTTTTGCTTTTTCTGTAAAAAACGGAATAAGCCTTATCAGCAGA
This sequence comes from Patescibacteria group bacterium, assembly GCA_015491135.1. Taxonomy (GTDB): domain Bacteria; phylum Patescibacteriota; class Minisyncoccia; order Phycocordibacterales; family UBA2100; genus S143-145. The sequence continues at coordinate 5,850 of WFWK01000075.1, forward strand.
GATTTTCTTCTTGTATATTTTGCAAGCTCAACCTCATCATTCAAGGCAGTATTTAAAGCTTCATTTATATCATCAAGAGAAAGATTTTTAAAAACACCAGGATACAAAGCAAATCGCAAAGCAGAAGCGCGAATATATTCAGCTAGTATTTCTTTTAAGTGTTCATTTGAAAGTGGAATGTCTTCCAAATAATCTGATATGTTGCGGCCATGTTTTGCTATTTGTTTTACAAAATATACAACATCTTCCTCTTTTAAGCCATAATTTGGTAAATGATAGAAAGTTCTATTTCCAATATCTATTTCAATTTGTAAAATTTCAAGCTTCTGCCTATAGGAGAGGCCAAAATGTGAAATAAAATCTACAGTATCAACCTCGGCCAATTTTCTTGCTATTTTCATTACATTATCATTTCCCAATAGAGCTTTTGCTCTGGCGACAAATCTCTGGATACTACTTGTTGAAAACATTACATCTTTAAAATCAATCGAGTCCAACAAAAGCAGAGCAAGTTCCGTATAACCGTTGCCATCCAAGTCAAAAACAAGCATTCTGTCGGAAGTAACTTCAGATATTCTTTCCACAAAATAATTTGGATTCTCCTTTGCAATCTGCAGAGCAATGCGCAACCTCTCTTCCTTGTCAAACAAATTCTTGTATTTTTTAAGCAAAGCATATACAAGCTCCGGGTGAGGATTTAGCGCAATAAACTCAACTATATCTTCTTTTGAAAAGTCTAACAGTTCTGCAAACTCCGCAATTTTGCTTTTGTTCGAGCTCATACATAAGACTGATAATATTTCATTCAAATCTCTTTTTGAGAACTTTTTTATAATTTCTTGTGTTGTGTCCCAATGTTTTCTGTAGACGCCCAGGCTTAAAATCCTCTTTAAAATACTGCGCGGAAATGTGAAATTATCCATAATAGACGGAATGTACTCAATGACTTTGGAAATGTCCGCTTCAAGATAAGCTTCTACTACTTCCTCATAAACAAGAGGGCTAAATTGATTTAGATATTCTCTAAAAAACAAGCATTCTCTATCAAATTTCGCCACTTCTATCAGAACACTTAGATAATCCTCAGGAGATAAACCAAGAGCCAGTATTGCCTCAAATATCTTTTCCGGTTCACTTGCAACTTTATGGGCATACTCTTTTATTAGCTTTCTTTGCAAGGCGGGAGCTTGAAGCTCTCTGGCATATTCAACAGCCAAATCCGGATCAAAATCCAAAATTGTCTCCAGAATCTTAAATACTCCATCATCCGGTAAGTTAAAAATTTCAAAAAACTCATTTAACCTGTCTGATATACTCTCTCTCAAAAGACGAGTCGCACGAAGAGCCAAATAAACTCTTGTCCTCTCTGGTAGCTCTTTTATATAAGTTGCGTTTTTAAAAATAAGCTCTGGATTTTCAACCAACTGTTCAATATTGGGTTTTTCCTTGGCAACTCCTTCATCAAAACTTTTATTCACATCACCTTGTTTTACATTCTTTTCAAGATTTGCCATTGTTTAAAATTATAACCTAAAAATCTGACAATAAATCCTTCGGCCTGAAAGAGAGAGCCTCCAGAATATGTTCATCGGCAATATCTCGCGTTTGGTCAAGATCTGCTATTGTGCGGGCAACTTTCAGTATCCTGTGATACGCTCTGGGCGAAAGTTCAAGCTTTTCTGCAGCGTTGTTTAGCAACTCTTTTTGCACATCTGTGAGTTTGATGTGATATTTTATACCGCGAGATGAAAGCCCGGCGTTAAGCCTTGATGGTGATTTGTACCTCTCGGCTTGAAGAGCTCTGGCATTTAAAATATTCTCCTTAACTTTTTTATGCTGAATATCACCTTGCGTGCCTTTTTCCATAAGTTTTCCGTATGAGACAGGCAAAACCTCCACCCACAGATCTATCCTATCCATAATGGGACCTGATATTTTGCTCCAGTATCTGCTAACTTGAAAGGGAGTACAGCTGCATTTGCCACTACCGTAGTACCCGCAAGGACAAGGGTTCATTGCAACAAGTAAAATAAACTCCGATGGATAGCTAACGGAGACTCCGGCTCTTGAGATGGTGATTTTCCCATCCTCAAGCGGTTGTCGCAGAGAGTTTATAACCCTTCTGTCAAACTCCGGAAACTCGTCCAAAAACAGCACTCCTCTGTGTGCGAGACTTATCTCACCGGGTGTAGCATCCGCTCCCCCGCCGGAGATAGCCGCGTAGCTTGCGCTGTGGTGAGGCGCGCGCAAAGGAGGTGTAACTATAGGTTTGTTCGTTTTTCCGGCCACAGAATGAATTGCCGTAACCTCAAGTACTTCTTGCTCAGACAAACGTGGCAAAAGCGAAGTAAATGCTTTGGCTAGCATTGTTTTTCCCGTTCCGGGAGGGCCGTACATAGCCAAATTATGCCCGCCGGCGGCCGCAATTTGCAGGGCTCTTTTTGCAAAGTCTTGCTCAACTATGTCATCAAGCAAAACTTCCGCCTCTTGTCTAAAGGAGATTTTACTTGGACGCTGAGGCAAAATTCTGATCTCCCCAAGCAAGTGACTGTAAAGCTCTCTTAAATTTTCAACCGGAAACACTTTAATGCCGGATACTATTGCGGCTTCCTTAGCGTTACCTTTAGGAACAAACACTTCTTTAAACCCCTTCTCTTTAGCTCCCTGCACCAGAGGAAGAACACCTTTAACCTTTAGTACATCACCCGAGAGGGAGAGCTCACCCAAAAACAAGCTCCTCTCAAGGTTGGCCTTTATCTCTCCCAAAGAAGCAAGAAACCCTACGGCTATAGCAACATCAAACAGTGGACCGCTTTTTTTCAAATCTGCCGGCGAAAGAGAGACCGTGAGTTTACCGGAAGGATTGCCCGGATATGGCAGTTTAGAATTCTGAAGCGCAAGCGCAACCCTCTCTCTGGACTCCTCAGTTGCTTTATCCGGCAGGCCAACAATATTAAACATTCTGGGCCCTCCTTTTTTAAAATCAACCTCAACCGTAACTATTTTTGTTTTAAGTCCAACATTTTGCGCGCTATATGAAAAGCCGTACATAATAAGAAAATTGCTAATAAATTTCGTCTTCCTTCCAGTTTATGATTCTGTATTGATTTGAAAGTTGCGGAGTAAACGGTGGTGGGGAAGATGCAAGGTATCTGTCATAACTTCCCACTCTTTGGGAAAAACCCGACCACTCTCCCCAACAACCCCAGGTTGAGTAGCTCCACTTTGTACCAAGCCTTTGATTTGAAACCACAGTTCCCAAAACAGAAAGCGAATTCCTTTTATCATAAGGCGAGTACCAGCAAGGATACAGGTTTCTCCCAAAATAACCTTTTTGGGCCACGAATATTCCTCTTATTGTCAAATCATTATCAACAATCAAAGGAATAAGAACCGAATTTTCGGCTATGGCAGTCAGGCCGTCTTGTTTTTCGTTTGTATATGTGATATTTCCGGCAATTATAATATCGGGGTCAAAAGAAGTTTCCGGATCGGCAACCGCAACGGTCACCTTTCCTTGTATCCTCCCCTCAATCCAGGCTTGATCTTCAACAAAAATGACAGGACAATTCTCATCCAAAGTATAAGAGCCAACAAAAGTTTCATTTGCTATTGTGTGATAGTCTTTGTACCAGTTGCCTGTTGGGTCATCAATATGAATTGACCATGCATAATATGTGTTTGTAACCTTGTAGACATTAACTGTGTTTCCGTCAAAGACTAGATGATACCCCGCCGTCTTGGATCCTCCTGAAAACTTGGGCAGAAAAATTCCACCCTGATTTTGGGCTATGTCTTTTATCTCAAACAAATCAACCGTGATCCCCGCAAAATCAATCTGCGGGGTTGGGTATTTCCATAGGTGGCTATTTGCTCCCCCTCCCCAGATACCAGGTGTGGTTGAAGCCGGAGAGCAACCAAATGTTGAATCACAATACCAACTTTCAACTGCTGAGGTTACAACAGACTGGTTTGCTCCGTCCATTCGTATCCCACCGTTTGAATGATAAGGGCCGACTATCACCCTGTCGGCTCCTGCCCAGACATTTGAGTTTATGATAAAAGCGTATTCCGCAACGGTGGGCCTCAGAATTCTTGCCGAAAGCTTTCTTTTAAATCTGGTGTCGTTTTTGTCTTCACCGACTGAAGAGATGTCAACATACTGCAGTACACCACAGTATCTTTTGCCTGTTATATCCAAAGTAAAGGAGCCCACTTCTCCGCTTTCTGGATCTGTATATGTGTGTTTGTACGGACCGGGCTGACCGGTTCCGTCTTGTGTATCGTCAGGAAAATGATTTAAAAACCATTTGTAATACTGCAATCCCGCCTCGGCAAAAACAAACGCCTTCTCTTTTGAGAGAGTAGACTGTCCCACTTTCAAGTGCGCAAGTTGCAAACCGCCTAAAGACAAAACCACTACAAAAAGCGTAGCTGAGAAAATAAGCGTAAAAATTAAAATACTTCCTTTTGTGTTTGTTTTTACCATGTCAAATTCCTAAGTGTCGCCAGAGCTTTTAAATTATAAATAAATGGCGCTCTCTGAGGGTTTATATCCACCCAGATATTCACTTCAACGGAAGCAATGTCCAGTATATTCTCTGTTGTAGAACCGTTTTTATCATAAAACCTGAAAAGAGGCTCGTTTTGCTGAGAGTTTTTCACACCCACTGCCAACAATTTCGGGTCTCCAAAATCCGGGTATGCAAGCGGAGTTCCGGTTGCCTCAGTTGATTGTTTGTAAATTGAATCACCCGAGAGAAAATATTTCACCTTTTCAATATTTGCATCTCTGTCTATATCGGCAAAAAATACCACACTGCTACTTGAGATAGAGTTTATCGGATAATCTCCTATGTCAGAATAAGACGCTTCGCGAATATCTTTTATAATTTCAAGCAAGGGCGCTCTGGCGTTGGATAAAATTTCGGCCGATTCAAGAGAATGCTGCTGGCTTTTCAAAGAGAAAATAACAGATGCCGTAACGGCCACAAAAACCACTGCAAAAACGGCTATAGAAATAATCACCTCAAGAGCTGTAACTCCTTTTTGATAGTTCACATGGAAATTATACCATGTATTATGCGTTAACTAACGCAGAATACACAAAAGCCACAGGGCTACTTTGTAGATTTTTTACCGTTTTGCAAAAAGTTAAACACGGCTTCGTTGCTTTTTTGAGTATAGACAAAATCAAATGCCGCTTCTCTGTTCGCTTGCGGATATTGAGAAACTATAGCATCAACCTCTTTTTGAACATCTTCTTTTTTGGGTGTGAGTTTTTCTTTCTTGGCTATCTCGTTTAAAAGAAGTTGCAGCGCAGCACGTTTTTTCGCTCCCTCTTCCCATTGTTTAAACAGATCTTGTTTGGTTTGTTTAACTTTAGAGAGGTATGCCTCAAGAGTAATTCCGGCTTGTGCCAAGTCTGCTTCCATCTGCCGCAACATACGCTCAAGCTCAGCATCAATTAAAACTTGTGGTAAATCAATATTTGCTTCTTCTACCAGTTTTTCTGCAAATTCAATTCTTTGTTTTTCAAGCTCTTTAAATTCCTTTTCTTTTTTGAGGTTTTCTTTTATGTGTTTTTCAAAATCTTTAACGGATTTAAAATCACCCAAAGTTTTTACAAATTTATCATCAAGCTCTGGCGCTTCTTCATCTTTGATCTCAGAGATGGGCTTTACTTTAGGCTCTTTGCCTTCTTTCATTTGCTTCTCCCATTGCTCGCTTTGCAGTTTTTGCTTGCGAATATGCAACAGCACATCATCAAGTTCACCTTTAGATACTTTTTGCTCTTTTATCTCTTTAAAGATGTTTTGGGCTATTTTTTTATAATCTGGAAGTTTTATCTCCGGCAAAACAGAGACCTCAATTTCAACTTCAATATCTTTTCCTTCCGATATCTCTCCTATTTTTATCTCAGGAGCACCCAGTGCATCAACTTTTTGCTCCACAATAAAGTTAGGATAATACTTCTCCAGTAAGGACTTTGTAGCCAAATTCATAATGTATGACCTGCCATATTCTTTCTCTACCAGCTCTTTGGGAGCGTGACCTTTTCTAAACCCGTCAAAGGTTGCATTTTTTCTTACCTCTTCTAATTGCTTATCGTACTCCTTGGAAACCTCATCAAAAGGCAATGAGGCGATAAACTTTACTCTGCTGTTTGGCAGTTTTTCTTTTTTAATTAATTTCAACATGATTGCAACTTTAACATGAAAACTCATAAAAGCAAAAACAAAAGCGCATGCGCGCTTTTGTTTTTAGCAAAGACCAGGCTTGCTTACGTTATAAGCCCAAATCAACATCTATTGAGTCTAGATCTGTATTTTGTAAATCTACTTCTATGCTGTCTATATCATCGGAATCCGATACATTTGATATTGCTCCCGCTTTTTCATCTTTAACTTCTTGCAACATTTCATCCAATACTTCCTCGGAGACTTCTCCTTGAGCAGCTTGTATCTCATCTAGGCCTGTTTGCTGTTCCGACTTTTGAGTAAAAAACGTATTTTTGACATAAAGCGCGCCCAGGGCCAAAACCGCCACTATCACAATAACTATGGCAAGTGTGGGATTACCACCCTGTGAAGTGTTTTGTCTTTCAGTATTTTGAAAATCAGTTGGAGCTTGTTGGTTTTGTATGTTGTTCTCTTGCATGATGTTTTTAGTTAACTACTAAATTACTCTGTTTCATTTTGAGTTTGTTTTGCTTTTTTCAAAGCCAAAACCGCCTCTTTCAAATCTTTTTTAATTGAGCGCGCCAAGGAAATTATTTCTTTTACCATTTCTCTGGCTTTGCTTATTTTTTCCTTATCTTGCAAATCCTCTAGGGTTGCCTCGGATATGTTTACCTTCAGTGTTTTGTAAAGTTCCCTTGCTTTTTGTATTTTAGCCTCAGCCTCTACCAATATTTTTCTGCTCTCTGTCACATCAGCCCCTTCTTCTTCAAGTTTGTCGATACGCGCTTTAATTCTCTGATGAATTTTTTCAAGACGGAAATTTAGGGCTTCTATTCTTTTTAGTGCAACCGCTGCCCTCTGTGGCAATGCCCGCCTGATTCTTTCTTTAACTTTTTCTTTAAACTCTTTTATCTTCTCTTCACGAAGCTTTTTTAGCTTTTCAATTTCTTCTTTTGTAAGCTCACCATTTTTTGCTTTTTCTCTTATCTTTTCTGCATATTCACTTATTTTTCTTGCTTCATCTCTCATTCCACGTTCTCCTGTGGCTTCTATGGCTTTTCGTATACCCTCAGGAACTTCCTCTTTCTCCATTCTCTCTCGCAATTTTTCGGGCAATTCCATCTTATCAAAGTCCTCTTTTTTCAATTCGGCCCTAATTCTCAGTTTTTGCATTTGCTCGGGTGTAATTTGCTGAAGTTGTCTGAATTTCATTTGAAATTCTTGCATGTCTCCATAGTCGCCTTCTTCATTATCTTTATTTTCATTTCTTTTATATTTAAACCTGTATTCGCGTTTTTCCATTTTTTCTTTTGCCTCTCTTTCAGATATTGGTTTAAACAAACCTTTCTCAAACAAATCTTCTCTTTCAAATCTTTCTTCATTCTTTTCAAGCATCTCATCCATCTCACGATCTCCTCTTTCACCATGATGGGACGCTCCGGCCACCCCAACTATCGCAAAGAAAACCAAAACAAGTAATATTGTAGACATTTTTGTTTTCATGTTCTTGTTTATTTAATAAATCTTGTAACACCTTCATGATAACATACAAAGAAACCCTTGCTTGAGACAAGCAAGGGTTTCTGTGGAAACAAATCATTTGCTACTGCTGACTTGCAGTCCCCGTCTCTTCTTTAGCCTCCTCGGCTTTTTCGGTTTTCTCCTCTTCTTTGTCTTTGTCTTGCATTTGCTCTTTTTCGGTTTTTTCCGATGATACACTGTCTTCTGCAACTTCTTTCCCTTCAGTCTCTGTTTCCTTGTCACTCTCTTCTGTTGCCTCTTCCTTGTTCTTCTCTACAGACTCTTGGTTTACTATCTCTTTTTCATCTTGGCTCTCTTCTGTGACTTCTCCATCTTTGACAAGCACATCTCCTTCTGTTGATTTTATATCAATTCCCCAATCTGTTAGTTTGCTTGCAAGACGAACATTTTGTCCACCTCTACCTATGGCAAGTGACTGCTGGTCGGACGTTACGGTAACAGTTGCTCTTTTTTTATCTTCATCCAATTCTATTTCAACAGCCTCGGCTGGAGAAAGAGCGTTTTCTATAAACTCCTCTGGATCTTCGGAGTACTCAATTATATCTATCTTTTCTCCACCGAGTTCGCTTGTAACGGTTGATACGCGAACTCCTCTTTGGCCAACCAATGCCCCCACCGGATCTATCTGTGGGTCGCTTGAGTAAACAGCTATTTTGCTTCTGCTTCCCGCCTCTCGTGCCACAGCTTTAACTTCAACCACTCCTTGAGCAAGCTCGGGAGTTTCCATTTCAAACAATTTAACCAAAAACTCAGGTCTGCTCCTTGAAAGCTTCAGAAACGCGCCTTTTGGAGCATCACCCACAAAATAAAGAAGTGCTCTTATCCTCTCCCCTTGCCTGTATCTCTCTCCGGGAATTTGCTCTTCATAAGGCATAACGGCCACAGCGCGCCCAAGATCAATATATAAGTTTCCTCTTTCAAATCTTTGCACTTCTCCAACCACTATCTCTCCTTCCCTTTCTCCAAATTCTTCCAAAACGGAAACTTTCTCGGCCTCGCGCAACTTTTGCATTATCACTTGCTTTGCGGTTTGCGCCGCTATGCGCCCAAAATCTTCTTTAGTCTCAAGAGGAAACTCAATCTCCTCATCAAGCTCGGCATCCTTTTTAATCATTTTGGCATCTGAGATCATTATATGATGTTCAGGGTTAAAGCGTGCACGCACATCACCTTCTTCTCTCTCTTCTCCTTCTTGATATACCAAAGACTCATCAACCACTATTTTCACTTGAGTAAACTCAACATCTCCGGTGTCTTTGTTAAATTTTGCGCGAATTATTTGTCCTTTTTTTCCGTACTCTTTTTTGTATGCGGCCGCAAAAGCCGATTCAATTGCCTCTATCATTTTCTGCTTTGGAATTCCGCGTGTATTTTCAAGCTCTTCCAAAGCGCTGTTTAGTGTTTTCAAATCAAACATATGCGTCATTTATTGAATAAAAATAACCGGCTTCTGCCGGTCTCCACTACAAACGGTTTTGCTATTATACAATTAATCCAAAAATTTGCAATATCTACTAACAATCAAAAACACCGAGCGCATTTTAAGCGCTCGGTGTTTCCGTGCTTTTCTATTTGCCGTATTTTTTGGCTAACAGATAATACACAACCGCACGGTACTTGCGATTTACTCCGGAGAGTTGCTCGCAAACATCTTCTATCGCTTGCATACCTTTTTCTTCGTCAGTCTCTTCCAGCTCGTCAGCTACAAAGCCTGTAAAGACACGTTTTTTCTCGTCTTCATCACCACAGGCCACCAACTGCCCGTCTGCGGTGTAGTTTGCCGGACCTACGCGATCAATAACCCAATCAAGAAGTTCTTCATCAACTGAAACTCCCACTTCTTCAAGTTGGGCTATATATTTCTCCTTCATCTCTTCTTTTGTAGTCATATTTGTATGTTATACTGCTAATATGGTCATTGTACCACAAATTTACAAATAAAACATGCCTATGATTAAAAACAAAAAAGTCCGCATAGCGATAATTGTTGTATTGCTTGCGGTTGCTGTGTATCTTTACTTTACAATTTAAAAAATAGACTATGCAAGATATATTGAAAAAAGCTACAGATTTTAGCGGTTCACCAAAAAGAAAATTTGCAAAAGGACTACTGGGGGTTGTAATTGTATTGTTACTGGGAGCGTTGGGACTTGAAATAAGCAACAAAGATTTTGACCTTGGCGCTTTGCTGTCTGGTAAATCATTAAAAGAAGCTCAAATGCAAAGAGATGCAAAAGGAAATCTAACGGGAGAAACCCTAGGAGACGCTTGCGGTGATGAGGCCAAAGATGTGTACAATTGCGATGATTTCGCAACCCAACAAGAAGCGCAAGAGAAGATGGAAGAGTGTCTTGCCTTGGGAAAAGATGTAAACAGGCTTGATGGTGACAAAGACGGTATAGCTTGCGAGAGTTTGCCGAAAAACTAAGTTGAACTTATCTAAAAAACGCGCAAGCTTGCGCGTTTTTTAGATTTTTATATGAAGAAAAAATAAAAAAGAGCCCACATTGGGCTCTGTGAAAAGGACAAAAAGAAAAGAGCAAAATTCTTTCTGTGCCCCGCCCCCAAAGAGGCGGGGCTTTTTTGAGGCTCGGGAGTATTCCGAGCGTCTGCCGACTATTCTATATAAAAAGGTTTTTCAGTCAACTGTGGATAAGTTTGTGATATACCCTAACATGCTATAATAATTTTATGTATATAAACCAACAGCAACTAAAAGAGTTTTTGATTGACTCCGGACTTATTTCAAAAAAAGATTTTGAAGCTATTGAAAAAGAGTCGTTAAAAAAGGATATTCCTCTTGGTGAACTTCTAATTTCAAAAGGGCACATAGATGAAGATGATTTGAGAAGAAGCTACGCGTATATCTTAGGTATCCCTTTTGTGAACTTGAAAAAAATGAAAATAGAGCCGGATACACTTGCTGTTATACCTGAGCCAATAGCACGAAGACATAATATAATCTCTTACCGACAAGAGGGAGATACACTTGAAGTCGCTATGCTTGATACTGATGATTTAGCGGCAATTGACTTTATCAAAAAGAAAACCCGGCTCAAAATTTTACCACGCCTTACCGATGCCGACTCAATAAAATACGCCTTAAGGCTTTATCAAAAATCATTAAAAGACGAGCTTGGAGATATAATATCTTTGGCAAGTAAAAACTTGGAAGACTTATCTTTAGATGACGCCGATAGTTCAAACTTAAAGAAGGTTGCCGAGGCGATTCCGGCAGTTAGGATAGTTGACGCTCTCCTGAAGCATGCGATAGTTCAAAATGCTTCAGATATTCATATTGAACCACATGAGGATGCTTTAATTGTAAGGTACAGAATAGATGGGGTTTTACATGACGCCATGAAACTTACAAAAGCGGCAGCAACCCCAATTGTGGCTCGTATAAAAGTTTTATCAAACCTGAGACTTGACGAGAAGCGACTTCCTCAGGATGGGCGTTTTAAGATAGAAACGGACGGAGACAGAGTTTCCTTCCGTGTTTCAGTGTTGCCAACTTTCTACGGAGAAAAGGTTGTTATGCGCCTTTTAAGGGAAGATGTTTCCGGATTTACGTTGGATTCTTTAGGCTTTCACGGCACTGGCCTACAAAGGGTACATGATGCAACTCGCAAAAAAACAGGACTTATTTTGGTAACTGGTCCAACCGGATCGGGTAAATCAACCACTCTTTATACAATTTTGGATATTTTAAATACTCCCGAGGTAAACATCTCAACAATAGAAGACCCGATTGAATATCAAATGCCCAGAGTAAACCAAACTCAAGTTAAACCCGAGATAGGGTTTACTTTTGCAACAGGACTCAGAGCGCTTGTTCGCCAAGACCCAGATATCATCATGGTTGGTGAGATAAGAGACAAAGAAACGGCATCTCTTGCGGTAAATGCTGCACTGACGGGACACTTGGTTTTGTCAACATTGCACACAAACTCCGCAGCCGGAGCTGTTGCGCGTTTGGTTGACTTGGGTGTTGAGCCGTTTTTGCTTGCAAGCGTTCTGCAAGTTGTTGTGGGACAAAGGCTTGTACGTCTTCTGTGTCCAAACAAAGAAGAGTACAAACTAACACACAAAGAACTTGAAGCACTGGATGAGCTGGTTGATCTCAAGCGCGTCCTGAAAGCGTTAAAAGAAGAAAAAATAGTCTCACCCAAGACCTCATGGAGAAGTGTAAAATTTTACAAAAGCAGGCAATCCCCAACTTGTCCCACCGGATTTAAAGGCAGGCGAGGAATTCAAGAGGTTTTGCAAGTATCACCCGCCATTAAAGAGCTTATTTTGTCAGGGGCGCCGACAGATAAAATAGAAGCTCAAGCAAAAAAAGAAGGGATGCTTACAATGCTTGAAGACGGAGTTTTCAAAGTTGTACAAGGGTTAACTTCAATAGATGAAGTGCTGAGAGTTGTCAGTGAGTAGAGGAAAAATGTGGCCTGTCATCTAAAGAGTAAATTTTTTGTAATAGATCTAAGACAATCATTGTACTATCTGTTGTGGCTGAGAAATCAAAATTGTCCTGCAATTTCTCAATTCTTTTCAAAATTCTATACCTAATACGGGCTATATCAGCTTTAACCTCATCAGGAACAGAGACAGGATTAACTTCCGCCCAATCTGCCATCGCAGTTGCTTGAGCATATATCTGTTGAAGTATATCTTTTTGAACAGGGTGACTACTTAATTTTGAACGCTCACCGTTTTTGTAAGCTCTGGCAAGCTCCTCTACTGTAGATTTCCGCAAAAACACCACAAAACCGGGCATATAAACACCGGGGTTAGCTTCTTTCGTGAATAGATCTCTGTAAAAGTCAATATGTGGTAAATACTCTCTTACCCGAGTACCGTTTCTTATATTAGGAGCACCTCCTTTAATTTTGTTAGCTATTCTTTGAAGTTTTCTTTCCAATCTTCTTGTATCATTTAAGTTGCAAGTGTATGTTACATCAATTCCAAACAAAACTTCCGGAACAGTTTCTCCATTTTCGTCTTTGTATTCTCTACCCTGCACATACAAATCAATACCATTTATAATGTCATCGTAAGCGAGCGTCTTTACAACTTTTATATCTTCCCCGAGCCAATTACCAAGTTCGCTAAACTCAACCATAATCCCCTCAAAAATTGTGGCTAACTTGGCATTTTGCTCCTCAATCCATGTTTGCTTGCCAAAACCTGCTTTGGCCTCATTTAATCTTTGAAAATATTCTGTCAACTGCTTTTTGTTATAAACATCTTGAAACTCTGCAGCCCTGATCATGTACCCCGGTTTTCTAAACCGATCCAAAAAATGCCTATACACATCTTCAAACTCAAATTCTCTCAGTTGTCTTCTTGCGTGCTGACGCTCTTGTCTACTTATACGTTGTATTAGCTTATCTTCTCTGGAGTTCATGTTTAAAGATTATCATTTTTATACAACAGTGAAAGAGCGAATAGTGGAAATATCTCTTTCGGCTTTTCTTTGGCATGTTACAATAAATTCATGAAAACATTCCGCTACACCGCCATAAAAGATGGGAGAAAATATGTGGCAACGGTAAAAGCCAAAAACCGTTTTGAACTGTACAGAATGATTCGCAAAGAAGGCGGAAAACTTATATCGGTCTCAGATCTTGAAAAAGAAGTTTTTTCACTTGCCTATTGGAACGCTAGACTCTCTTCCGTACCGGAAAAAGAAAAAATGATTTTTGCAAACAACCTGTCAGCCATGTTGGGCGCCGGGCTTTCTGTCTCACGCGCTCTTGAGGTTTCTATAAAACAAAGCAAAAACCCAAAATTCAAAAAGGTTTTAAGTGAGATAAAATCCGATGTAGAAAGTGGAAGTCCTCTGCACTCTTCTATGGCGCGTTTTCCAAACATTTTCTCCAATCTTTTTGTTTCAATGGTAAAAGCCGGCGAAGAATCCGGAAATTTACCCGAAGCTCTTAAACGAGTTTCTGATCAACTACAGCGTTCATATAAACTAAAAAAGAAAATTAAAGGTGCAATGATTTACCCCTCAATTATTTTGACAACAATTGTCGGTATCGGTATTTTAATGATGATAAAAGTGGTTCCTACCTTAGCTGACATTTTCCAAGAGCTTAATGCCGAACTCCCCAGAAGTACCCAAGCGGTAATAGCAATGTCAAACTTTATGCGCGAGCATGTAATTATTACAACACTCTCTGTTTTTGGCTTTGTTCTATTCTTATTTTTTCTTCCGAAATTTAAATATGGCAAAAAATTTATTGATTATCTGGCTATACACTTGCCCGCAATAAAAACCATCTCTCAAGAGTCAAACGCCGCTTTTATGGCAAGAACTCTCTCGTCTCTTTTATCCTCCGGAGTTGATCTTATATCATCTTTAAATATAACCAGAGAAGTACTACAAAACCACTATCACAAAGCCGTGCTTGCAAAAGCCGCTATCTCCGTTGAAAAAGGTTCTCCTTTATATGAGTCATTTGAAAAAAAAGAACACCTGTTTCCGGCCCTGGTTCCGGAGATAATAGCGGTTGGAGAAGAAACCGGCTCTTTACCGGAACTATTGGAAAAAATTGCAAACTTCTATGAAGAGGAGGTGGAGCAAAAAACAAAAGATATGTCTACAATTGTAGAGCCGTTTTTAATGCTTTTGGTTGGAGGAGCGGTCGGTTTCTTTGCCATTTCAATGATAGCGCCCATCTACTCGTTGGGAAACGCGTTTTAATTAAGTAAAATGTTAAATAAAGGCTCAACATTGATAGAAACGATAGTTGCAATCTCAATTTTTCTGGTTGCCATTTTGGGAATAATAAACCTTTTGAAAATAAGCGCCACGGTGGCAACTGACAACAAAGCCAAACTAAACGCCATTGCCATTGCAACAGAGAAAATGGAAAAACTCCGTTCAATGGACTATGACAGCTTGGGAACAGTTGGCGGAATCCCACCCGGTAGTATCCCACAGGTAGAACATGAAACAAGAAATTCAGTAGACTACACAATTCGCACAGCGATCTATTATGTAGACTCTCCGGCAGACGGAGAAGGGGTAAATGATCAAAATTCAATACAGTCCGATTATAAAAAAGCTAAAATAACTGTAAGTTGGCAAGGTAAAGTTCAAAAACAAGTATCTCTGGTTTCAACTTTCGCACCTCCTTATACTGAAACACAAAATGGTGGCGGAGTGCTTGAAATTTATGCGCTTGATGCAAACGTACAACCTATACAAGATGCTCAAGTTCATATTGAAAACACAAATACAAACCCTGTCATTGACACAATCCTTTATACAAACAACGAAGGAAAAGTAACAGTTCCGGGTACACCCGCCTCTTCCGGCTATAAAATAACCGTTACCAAACCGAACTTTAGCGTTGATAAAACCTACGATTCAACTGCGCAAAACCCAAACCCCAATCCCGGGCATTTAACGGTTGCCACCTCCTCTGTAACTTCAAAACACTTTTTTATAGATTTGCTCTCCAATTTAACTTTAAAAACTTTTAAAAAGGCGCAAGAGCTTATCTGGCAAGACAATTTTGATGATGCAACAAAAATCGCCTCATCCACCAATACGCAAATTGTAAACGGATTTTTGCAACTAAAACAAGAACAAAGTGGTTTTGCTCAAAATGGTATTGTTATTTCAACTTCAACACAGCCCGAGTTTCTCTCTGCGTGGAAACAGGCCAACGCAGTGTTTGAAGCTCCAACTTCAACCACAGTGGTATTTCAGATATATGACGACTCGGGTTCTCTTGTGCCGGAGACGCAGTTGCCCGGAAACTCAAGCGGTTTTACAAATATGCCGATTGATTTAAGCTCTATAAGCACAAGCTCCTACCCCGCCTTGTCTTTAAAAGCAACTCTCACTACATCTGCCACAGATACAACCCCAAAAATAGACTCTTGGCAAATCTCCTATGTACAAGGGCCAATTCCCTTAGGTAACATTCCCCTGTCTGTTAGGGGCGAGAAAACAATAGGAGAGAACAATGGAACCCCCATTTATAAATTCTCAACCACCACACAAACTGACACTACAGGACAGCGCGCGCTAAATAATATTGAATGGGATACATATCACATAAAAGAGCAATCTCCCGAGTACACTGCACAAGAGATTTGCCCTCCCGACCCGTTTTATTTGGCCCCAAACTCAGATGCTTCTTTAGCTGTAATTCTTGCAACCTCAACTCCAAATTCTCTGCGAGTTACGGTAAAAGAGAGCTCCGGGGCTACCATAGAAGGAGCATTATTAACCTTAATGCGCCCGGGGCTTACCGCCACTTCAACAACATCAAATTGTGGTCAAACTCTTTTTGAAAACCTCCCCTCCGCCACCGACTATACGCTGACTACAGCAAAACCGGGTTATGCAACTTCAACCGTATCCAACATAACCGTCTCCGGAGAAAGTTCAATTGATATAATTTTACAAAATAATTAAAACCCTTACAGTATGTTGTTATTACTCCTAACTTGCTAGTTCTTGACTTTCGCAAAGAAATATATTGTAATCTCAAAAACATTTAGTGGTCGCTTGTTTTTAGATATTTGTAAGCTAACATTTAAATATGAGTAAAAAAGGTGAAATTTTGGCGCAACTTGTGCCCATGGTTGTTGAAAAAAGTCCATACGGTGAGAGAGCTTATGATATTTACTCTCGCCTACTTAAGGAGAGGATTATATTTTTCTCCGGACCCATTGTTGATGAAACAGCAAACTTGGTTGTGGCTCAACTGCTTTTTTTGGAATCTGAAGATCCAAAAAGTGATATCTCGCTTTATATAAACTCACCCGGTGGGTCGGTCTCCGCCACGCTAGCAATGATAGATACCATAAATCACATAAAGCCCGATGTTTCAACTGTGGTGGTTGGTATGGCCGCCTCAGGGGGAGCGTGGCTTCTTGCAAGTGGCACCAAAGGAAAAAGGTATGCTCTGCCGAATGCTGAGGTTATGATTCATCAGCCTTTGGGAGGAGCGCAAGGTCAGGCAACCGATATAGCTATTACAGCTGAGCATATTCTGCGTACCAAAAAACGACTTATAAACATAATGGCGAAAGCAACCGGGCAAAGTGCTGAAAAAATTGAAAAAGATATAGACAGAGACTACTTTATGACCGCAAAAGAAGCGCAAAAATACGGCATTGTTGATAAAGTATTAAACTAAAGAAAAAACCGGCTTAAAGCCGGTTTTTTCTTTTTTGGCGCGCTAGCTTTTATGCCGCCTCTTTAAAACCTTCATCTTCCAGAATTTGCTCTATCTCCTCCGGATCCTCTTGAGCTTCGGCTATAAAGCCTTTCTCTTCAGCTTCGTCTGCCATTTTGTTCGGGTCCTCCTGCGGAGAGATAGGTCCCGGCATACTCTCAATTCCCATCATATTAAAACTTAACTGCTAACACTTTCACGATAAAATATTGGCACTTAGACACAAGAGGTTGCATGTGGATAGTCATCAGTACAAAAAGGTGTTTTTTGTCAAAATTTTAAAGTGTGGTATAGTTTGTATATCCGTTACGACAGGTTTTATTAGATTAATTTCCGCCCGGACAGCAGAAGGTGTACAAATTAAGCCAACCATTGAACCTATGGAAACCAAATCAAAAAAATACGAATTTATTTGTTAAACCTCTGCAAAGACGGGCCATTTTAGGCTTATGTCATTGAAAATAGTTTTATTATTAATTGCAATATCAACGCTTTTTGGTGTTGCCTTCGGTTATTTTTTGCGCTGGATAATAGCACTTGGAAAACGAGGTTCCATGGAGCTTGAGATAAAGCAGATGGAACTTAAAGCCAAAGAAGAAGCACAAAAACTTATTGAACAAGCCGAAAAAGAGGCTGAAAAGAAGGCACAAGAAATTGAAAAGGAATTAAAGGAAAAAGAAGCAGAACTTAAAATGCTTCAAGAGAGGCTTGTTAACAAAGAGGCTTTGCTTGACAAAAGACAGGCTGATATAGATGCTGAATCCGGAAAACTGGAGGCGCAAAAAGAAGAAATTGCGCAAAAAGAAAAAGAAATAGAAGAATTGCGCAAAAAACAAACAGAAGCGCTGGAGAAAGTTGCTGAACTGAGCAAACAAGAAGCAAAAGAAGAGTTGTTAAAAGAGGTGGAAAAAGAATATGAAGAGACATTGTTGGGCAGAATTCACAAACTGGAGCAAATAGGACAAGAGAAATTGGAAGAGAAAGCTAAAGAAATTCTTACAACGGCAATTCACAGATTGGGCAATTCAATGCCGGCTGAAGTACTTACAACCACCGTTACCCTGCCCAACGATGAGATAAAGGGAAAAATTATCGGAAAAGAAGGAAGAAACATAAGAGCATTTGAAAGAGCAACGGGGGTTGATGTGATAATAGATGAAACTCCCGGCACCATAACTCTTTCAAGTTTTGACCCTGTTCGCAGGCAAATTGCAAGAATTGCGCTTGAAAACCTAATTATAGACGGAAGAATCCAACCGGCACGCATTGAAGAAGAAGTTGAAAAGGCCAAAGAAGAAATAAACAGAATAATCAACAAAAAAGGAGCTGAAGCGGCATATGAAGCCGGAATTAAAGGTCTTGATCCTAAGCTTTTGGCAATTTTGGGAAGACTGCATTTTAGAACAAGTTACGGTCAAAATGTGCTTGCTCATTCGGTTGAAATGGCGCACATTGCCGGAATGATAGCCGAGGAGATAGGTGCCAATGTTGAAGTTGCCCGCGCAGGAGCACTTTTGCACGACATTGGCAAAGCCGTTGATCATGAAGTTGCCGGTACTCACGTTGAGATAGGAAGAAGAATTTTGCAAAAATTCGGTGTTGACCCTGAGGTGATAAAAGCAATGCAAGCGCATCACGAAGAATACCCTTATGAAAATCCGGAAAGCTACATTGTGCAAGTTGCAGACGCTCTCTCCGGAGGCAGACCGGGTGCACGCCGAGGCACGGTTGAAACATACATCAAACGCCTTGAGGAGCTTGAGGCTATAGTAAATGAGTTTGAAGGAATAGAGAAAAGCTACGCCATTTCAGCTGGACGTGAAATAAGAATTTTTGTCAGAGCAGATGAAGTCTCCGACTTGCAAGCTCATAAACTGGCAAAAGATATAGCTAAAAAAATAGAAGAAGACTTAAAATATCCCGGTGAGATTAAAGTAAACGTAATAAGAGAAACCAGAGCTATAGAGTATGCAAGGTAAAAAGCGCGGCGAGACGCCGCGCTTTTTCTATAGTTCAGCAAAAAATGTACCATTTGACATTTCAGAGAAACCAAGAGATTTATAAATTTCTTGCACTCTCAACTCGGGAACAGACCCTGTTGA
>WFWK01000076.1 GCA_015491135.1 Patescibacteria group bacterium
GTTTATGTAAAGTCTGTGGAAAACCGATAGACGAAGAAAGACTTGAGGCCAACCCGGCAGCTGACACTTGCATAGAACACGCCGAATAAATCAACAGGTCTCTATTGTTTTAAATTATTTCTTTGTAATAATTTAAGCATGAAGCGTGCTTTTGTTTTTTCTTTATTTGCTTTTTTGTTTACAGTTGCGTTTGCTTCCGCCCAAACAATTACTTGGAAAAATCCAACAAATGACTTTCTCTTTTGGAAATTTATAGACGGCTATGTTAAGTTCTACAACATTAAATATTTGGATGTTAAAAAACTCCAAATTCCAAATGATGCTGATGTAATACTCGCTTACACCTCTCAAAAAGATGTCCAAGACCTTAAGCACGACGGAGTTCTTTTAATTGTTTTGGGAAAATGGTACTGGTTTAAACCTTCGTTTGTTTATGCTTATAATCTGCTATCAAAGCACGCCTTCCACAGAGTGCTGGATTTAAAGCTTGGTATTTTTCCGAATATCACCTACAAATCAAAAGGGATTAACACGCCACCTAAAAATATTGTTATCTTATACAAATCACATTTGTGCAAATATCGTCCTTGGTGGCACTGGTGGAAGCCGTGTGTCAATAAAACACAAAAGGAATATAAACTAAAATTATTCTATCCGCTTTTTAAAAAAGAGCCAACTGTAAAAAATTTGTCTGTAAAATATAGGGTAAATATATACAAAGATGGACGCGCGCTTAAAAGTGGTGAGAAAATCAATCAAGGCAAAGTTTTGCTTAAATTTGAAAACCAAAATGATAACGATATTCTCTGGTACGCTCCAAAAATTTGGTATTACACTTTAGTTTATGTACGAATAAGATATAACTGGCACATGTGGAATGTTTTGTTTGACAGGCATTTGGTTTGGCAATTTTTGGGAGGAAGAAAAAATAAAGGAATGTGGATTGCGCCGGGGGAGTTGCCAAATGCTAAATGTAGAGAAGAAGATTTATTGGTTATAAGGCCTTTGTGGAGGATTTATCATGGACTTTTTGACAATATTACACACTTTGTAACGATTGCCGTCTATAAACCGACAAAACACATAGAAGGAATAGCAAACTTAAATTGTCAACAAACACAAGAGGGGTGGGAATGTGATTTAACACCAGGTACCCACAAAATATCTTTCGTATTTTCAACTACAACCCTAAGAGCTTATCACTCGTACATGCGACCAAAATGGAGATTTTGGTACGGTTGGTATGATTGGAACAAATGCCTTGGAGTAAATTCTCCTTTATATGAGAAAATTACCGAACAAAACACGTGTTTGAAAGATGATGATTGTGATGAGTATGAATACGGCAAAAAACACGCGTTTGAATATAAAAAGGAAATTCATGATAAAGAGGCTGAGTTTAGAGTCTACGAAAGAACAATACCGGAACAGAAAATAAGCTATACACTCTATGTCCAACCACAAAATAACCCGCCTGAAAGTCCCGATATTTCCGTCTCCGAATATGGAAAGGTGGGGGAATCTGTAAATGCAACATTTTCAACTTCAGATAGTGAAAATGACCCGGTTTACTTTGAGATTCAATGGGAAGAGAATGGAGAAATTGAAAGATACCCCCAGACCGGTTTTGTATCAAGCCAAAATACATATTCACTCTCTCACGTATATACCAGCTCAGGAGAAAAACAAATTAAAATCAGAGCAAAAGACGGAAAGGGTGAGTCTTTATGGAAACAAACGTCAACCATAATTTATGATCCCGCCACCATCTCATTCAGCGCAAATCAATACTTAATACCAAAAAACACAAGCGCCATTTTAAGTTGGGATTCAAAAAATGCCACCTACTGTAGCGCTTCCGGGGGCTGGAACGGAATAAAACCTCTTGCCGGCAGTGAAAGAACGCAAAACCTTACCGAATTTAAAAACACTTTTGCTCTTGAATGTGGCAATCCTGCATCATCCAGCACGGCAGAGTTTGATATTTACACCTACGCTTGCGGTGACGGAATCTGCACAACCGGAGTGGAAGACTGCAACAGTTGCCAAAGTGACTGTGGGCTATGTTCAGTCCCCAAGGACAAGTGGGATGTTTTGTTTGATATGACATCAAACCCGATTCAGATAAGATATGGAGTTGACCCTGATGAAGTGAATGTAAATCAGCAAAATTAAAATCTACACAAAAAAGAAAGCCCGAATTAATCGGGCTTGCAGTTTATCTGTTTAGGTTACTTTCTCGGGAATTTTCTCCGGCACCTTCTCAGGCGCGGGAGAGGGGGTGGGGTCCGGTACACTAATGGGCTTGTGTGCCGGGTTTTCAACCGGCTCTTTGGCCGGTATCGGGCGTGAGCCCGGCTGGTCCATTTTTATGTTGTGCATATCACTTCTCCTTTTTTATCTCCTCTTCCAGCTCATCCAGAAGAGAGAGAACCTTTCCTGAAAGAGTTCCTCTTTTAAGAAGTAGCTGCTCCTCCCAAGAGGTGGATGATGATAGGTTTTTGGCTTCATCATGGAGCAGTTCATGTAATTCCACGATTGCATCAAATACAAGATCATCCTCAATTGAGCTAGGTTTTTGTACAAAACTTGAGTGAACCCAAGGAAAATCCAGCATATATCCTATTTGATGCTCAACCATAATCTGAAGGGTCCTGTCGTATAACTTCTCACCCAACTCGGCCCAAAATCCTCCGTACCTTCTGTGTACAAGCAAGCTGGAGATAAGATTAAACCTTTTTATATCTCCTTTTGTGCACGGACCGGCGAGGATGTCGGTTCTGTGTTTGCCACTCTTCCAAGGTAGACGGAAATAGACTTGCTTGGACCCGTTTGCATCTTTTGTGTAGTAAAGAAAATTTCTGTCAAAAGTGCTTGTCTGGCCCCCGACTCCATGAAGGACGGGTCTTATACCACAAGCGATACAGGTTTTGCCGTGGCCTGAGAAGGTTGTTTTCAACTGCTCTTTGCTGTTAAACCTCCTTATAATGTCAGATGAGGCATAAAAAAGAATACTTAAAATTGCTGCGTCTCTGCCTTCCAGCTTTCCCGGAGCGCAAAGCTGAATTTGATAATTTGTACTTTTAAACAGCTTGGCGCCGGTTATCCTTTCAAGATGTGAAATTAAAGCAGACGCAGCATCACTGTTGCCAACTGGTGGCAGAACAAAACACCATGCCCCAGCTTCCTGCTTAAACATATTTGCATGTTTAACATGCAAGGGTGTTCTTTGATCTCCGCTATCTATCGTTCCGATAAGACAATCAAACAACACGTTAAAAAGTCCTTCATCTGACACACAATGAATTTTCATTCCTACAGGAAGAAGTGCATGTTTAACTTGACGATAATTTTGAAGCGTTTCATCAACCGAGTAGAAAAACAGGTCTTCCACATCGTACCAGTACATTGGACCCTCCTTTTGTCCCGATTCTTTTCAAACATCCCAAAGTTTTTATACACTCTTACAACTGAATGCGCAACAGGTTTGTGTTAAAATTGCCTGATGCAACTTAATCCGGAACAAAAACAAGCAGTAGAACACAAGAGAGGGCCTTTGCTTATTGTGGCTGGTGCAGGCTCCGGCAAAACTCGCACAATAACCGAGAGAATAATCAACCTTATAAAGGAGGGTGTTCCGGCAACAAAAATTCTTGCAATAACTTTCACCAATAAAGCGGCAAAAGAGATGAAAGAACGGGTAAGAAAACGAGTTTTCAGTGATGATTTTTCTCTTCCCGTTTCCGATTTTGGCATACAGTTGCCTGAAGTTTTAACTTTTCATGCGTTGTCTGTGAAAATTTTGCGCGAATTTGGAAAAATTCTGGGTTTTCAAAAAAACTTTACAATAGCAGATAGGGACGACTCAATAAAAGAGATAAAAAATGCAATGAAAAGTCTTGGGTTTGATCCTAAAATCATCTCTCCTTCGTATACTTTGGGATATATTTCAAAACTAAAAAACTCGGGTAAAACCATCAAGGATATACAAAACAGTCCAAACCCGAAGATAAGAGACATAGCGCTAATTTGGGAAAAATATTCCGAAAACCTAAAAAATGCGCAAACTCTAGATTTTGACGATTTGCTTGTATATGCGGTTGAGCGTTTAAAAAATAAAGATGTAAGAGAGGCTTTGCAGAGTAGGTGGGAGTATATCCATGTTGATGAGTATCAAGATACAAATGATATTCAATTTGAGCTTATCAAAAAACTTGTCGGCAAAGAAAAAAATATCTGTGTGGTTGGAGATGTTGATCAATCAATCTACACCTGGAGGAGCGCCAAACCTGAAAACTTACTTGAGTTTGAAAAGCATTTTCCCGGCACACAAACCGTTATCCTAAAGCACAACTACAGATCAACGGAAACGATTCTTTGCGCCGCAGATGATGTGATAGCTAAAAATACAAAAAGATTTCAAAAAGAGATTATTTCAACAATTCCCGGGGGAGAGAAAATAACCGTAATATCAGCAATATCAGCGCAAGATGAGGCGCTCTCTATAGTAAAAGAGGCCAAAAAACAACACGAAAAAGGTGTCCCGTGGGAGAATATGGCAGTTCTTTTCAGGGCAAATTTTCAGTCAAGAGCGCTTGAGGAAGCTTTTCTCTCTCAAGGAGTGCCGTATCAAGTATTGGGAATTAAATTCTACCAAAGAAAAGAAATAAAAGACCTTATCTCTTACCTTAAAGCGAGTCTTAATCCGAAAAGTGTAATTGATATTTCAAGAGTTGTTGCTACTCCACCTCGTGGAATAGGTAAAAAAACACTCTCTGCCATGATCCAAGGTGACTTAAGTAGCATTTCACCATCTGCACGATTGAAAGTTGAACAATTTTTTGAAGATCTCAAACAGATAAAAGAGTTTGCTCTTGCAAACAAACTGTCTGCCACTTTAGAGTTTATAATCAAAAAAAGCGGAATAGAAGAGAAATACAAACATGGCTCCGATGACGAAAAAGAGCGTCTTGAAAACATGTATGAGCTTGTAAGTGTTGCCAAAAAATATGACAACATAGAGTCGAAAGACGCAATTGACATGTTTCTTGAGGAAGTGGCTCTTTCGGCAGAGCAAGACTCTTTAGCTGAATCAAAACCGGGGGTAAAACTTATGACGGTGCACGCCTCCAAAGGACTTGAATTTGATACGGTTTTTATATCCGGTCTTGAAGAAGGTCTTTTTCCTCATGAAAAATTAGAAGATGATGATGTTGATGAAGAGGAGGAGAGACGTCTTATGTATGTCGCCATAACCAGAGCGCAAAGAAAACTGTATTTAAGTTACGCTTTTACTCGCTCTTTGTATGGTAAAACACAAGTCAACACGCCTTCATCTTTTATAGATGATATAAGTGAAGATTTGCTTGAAAAGCAAAATAACATGGACACACAAAGAAAAGTTCCACTTATAGATTTGGATGATATTGAGTTTTAAGTCTGCTTTGGCATACTAAAATCATGGTAAAACCAAAAAAACAGCTGGGGCAAAATTTTCTAAACAGTGGAAAAATTGCCGAGAAAATTGCTTCATTTGCTCCGGCTGACACCGAAAAGATTTTGGAAGTGGGACCGGGTAAGGGAATTTTGACCAAAAGCCTGCTTGAAAAAGGATTTTCGGTGATTGCGGTTGAAAAAGATAATGAACTTATCCCGTTTTTGGAGGACAAATTTCAAAGTGAAATAAAATCCGGAAAATTAAAGCTTGTAAACAAAGACGCTCTGGAGTTTTCTCTCTCCGGCAACTACTCAATAGTCTCAAATATTCCTTATTACATAACCGGTGCCCTTATCAAACATTTTCTGGAAGCGAAAAATCAACCGAGCTCAATTGTTCTGCTTGTTCAAAAAGAAGTTGCCGAGCGAATTGTTGAAAAAGATGGGAAAAGTAGCATTTTATCCATATCGGTTAAAATATACGGAAACCCCAAAATAGTACTTAAAGTGCCGGCAAGATTTTTTACTCCCAAACCAAAAGTTGACTCTGCGGTAATTCAAATAACAAACATTAAAAACCCATTTAAAAATGAAAAAGAAAAAACAAGATTTTTTAAACTTTTAAAAACCGGGTTCTCTCACAAAAGAAAAAAACTTATATCCAACCTTAAATCTTTTGCGCCGGAAGAGAAACTGCAAAAAACATTTCAATCACTGGGGGTTCTCAACGCGCGAGCAGAAGAGCTCTCAAAAGAAAAGTGGTGGGAGCTGTTTCGCACTCTGTAAGACCTGCACCAAGCAAGTGGCCGACTACCATGACGCGCCCATCATGGTAATGACATACCCAGGGATTGGAATAATTGGCGAGACGGAAGCTATACAGTAAAACGGCAAGCCATAGAGCCCCAACATCCACTGACCGGCATGTTTGGGGTATGAATACTCGTATGTTCTTGTAATTCCGGGAACCCAAATCAACCTTTCCGGCCGGGGTGGTCCTACTTTTGCAAAAATCACATCGTTGTAACAAGGAATGACTTGACTTGCTTGCCCGCCAAACAGATTAACATAAGCACGCGAATAAGAATAAATTCCAAATGTGAAAATTATCGCAAGGGCAACTAACAAGTATTTTTTCATGTTATTATGATAGCAATATGAGCAGAGTTGTACAAATGATAATGTTGACAGTTGCTTTGGTGTTTGCCGGTTTGCTTGTTTTTGTCGCCCAGAAACTAAAACAACCTCAAGATGTTGTGAATTTGCCGGCGGAACACTTCCAATACTCTGACCTATCTTTTTTAAATTCAAATGAAACAATAAATGAACAAGAAAACAATTCACAACCTAAACCCGACCAACAAGAAAAACTGGAAAAACAAGAACCAACACAAACCATTCAAGAAAAACAAGAGGTAGAAAATAGCACGAGCACAAAAGAAGAGTGGCGGATGCCAACTTCATCAAGTTCTGCAAATAATGAAAAAACTGATGATGAGCATTTGAGTATCTGGTCTCAGGTTTACTCTCTTCTGCAACCCAAAACAAAAGTGGAACAAAAAGAAAACTCACTTGTCTCCTCATTGTTGGACGGTGATTTTTCCGTATCTCCAAGTCAAAATTTAAAAGTTAATTCTTTTGCATTGTTTTCAGATAAAGATGGGTCTTTAAAAAAATACGGAAATGAAATAGGTTCGATATTGAAAAGACATTTTGAAACAAACAAAAACCAACTTGAGATTATGGAGAATTTTTTTAAAAATCCCGATCAGATGCAACCGAAAATGGAAGAGCTGGCGCAAAAATACGGTGATGTTGCCGAAGTTTTATCAAAAATAACTCCGCCGGAAAAAGCCAAAAACTTACATATAAAACTTGTTGATGCAATAGACGGAGTATCACAAGAGATGAAAAACTTGGCGCAAACAAGGGGAGAAGAGAATCTGTATAAAGCCATATTAAATTACAACAAACAATCATTTAAAGCGGCAAAAATTTTTGCAGACCTTGGCGAGTTTTTCAAATCTTACGGGGTTGTGTTTGAAAAAAACGAACCCGGCAGTATGTTTTTACTCGGAAATCAATTATAAACAACTTAAAATTTATTTAACTTAAAAAGTGTTATAATTTTTCTGTGAAGCAGACTTATTTTATATACACACTTACCGTTTTGTTTGTTATTGCGGGTGTTTATTTTGCCTTTAACAAAGACAAAGGTGTAGCTCCAAACGTATCAGACGACTATGAAAAATCGGTTGAGCTATCAAAAGACAGCGACGGTGATGGTTTAAAAGATTGGGAAGAGGTACTTTTCGGCTTTGACCCTCGCCATCCGGATACCGACAAAGACGGGATTGACGACTACACAGAGTATCAAAAAATGCAAGAAATCTCTGGGGCAACCTCCACCACCGAAGAGTCTTCTTCAACCACAGATAATGTAACCGATACCATAGCTCACAAAATATTCGCTACCTATATTTACTCAAAAAGAAATGGTGCTTTTGACAAAGAATTGTTTAAAAATGTGGTGGCCAAAATAGGAGATGAAACTATTACTTCAAAAATAGATATTCCAAAAGACAAATACACAAAAGATGATTTTAAAAAAATAATAAACCCTTCGGTGCGCTCCGCAATGGTATATAGAGCATCTCTTAAAAAAGCATTGATTGAAACTCAAAATATAAAAGAATATGAGCTTACAACTTATGCGCGTTTTATAGAAGGAGACAAAAATGCGCTGGATACCTTAAAAAAAGAAGCGAAAATTTACCAAGAAGCATCTGAGAAAATGCTCTTAGTTCCAACCCCGGAGGATATTTTAGATACTCACATTAAACTTGCAAACGCTTTCTACGGACTCTCACAAGCAATGTATGAGCTTGATGACCCGGAAAAAGATCCTATTTTGATGCAAGCGGTACTTAGAAAATTCTTATTTTTTGAAAAACAAATAGAGATTTTATCAAAAAGATTGCAAATTTATTTTAAGTCAAAATATAGTATCATTGAATAATATGAAACGGTTTTTAATTGCTCTAATTTTACCTCTTGCCGTGGTAGGGGTAGCGTATGCAACCACAACTCCAAGCGGTCTTACCGCTAGAGGTATCATGGGGTGCAACAATGCTGGATTTGGACAAATTGGAAGTAGAACTCCAATTTCAGCTCATGTTCCGGTTTGGGATTATGCAACCTCTCTTAATACAAACATTTTAATCTACAAAGAATGCGTTTTGGA
>WFWK01000077.1 GCA_015491135.1 Patescibacteria group bacterium
GACGACTTTGTTTCAATGGCAAGTCACGAACTTAGAACTCCGCTTACAGCAATAAGAGGCTATGTTGATATTTTAAAAAGTTTAAATGAAGTAAAATCTGAAACCGGAGTTAAATCATTAAACAGGATAGACATATCGGCAAAAGAGCTGGACAGTTTGATAGCTGATATTTTGGATGTTTCAAGAATTCAACAAGGGCGCCTGTCCTATGAAATGCAGATAATTGACCCATATGAGACCTTGCAACACGTTGCAGATACCTTGTCTGCCAGTGCGCAAGATAAAGGCTTGAAATTTACCGTTGACGCAGAGCGCAACTTAAAGATAAATGCAGATCCGAACCGTCTAAGGCAGGTGTTGATTAATGTAATAGGCAATGCCATAAAATATACTCCCGAAGGAAGTGTTACCGTTCAATTGAAAAAAGAACAAGGGAAAGCGGTTTTTGTGATTGCCGATACCGGACTTGGAATGTCGCCGGAAGACCTATCACACTTGTTTGAAAAATTCTGGCGCTCACCTGATAAAGCTGTACGTAAACAAAAGGGTACCGGTCTTGGGATGTGGATTACAAAACAAATAGTTGAACATATGGGCGGTAAAATTTATGCGCAATCCATAAAGGGTTCCGGTACAACCTTTACGATAGAGTTTCCGCTGGTTTAGTTGATTTGTGTTAAACTTACTCATTATGAGTAGCTGGTTTTTATATGCGATAGCATCGTCTTTTTTCTCCGGCGGTTATTCTTTTATGCAGAAAATACTGGTTGAAAAAGGATATCCGTCTTATCTTATAAACTCCGGTACCCAAATTTTTGTCTCTGCAATGGCAGGTACTATAGCTTTGTTTTTTGTAAATGGGAATATAAATCATTTGTTTTTGGAGCCATACTGGGAGCATTGGTGGGAGTAACTTTTATGTTGGGCTCGGTCTCCAGACTTGAAAGTTTAAATTTTATAGATACGGCAATATTTTTTCCTTTATATAAAACGGTTGGTCCGCTTTTAACTTTACTGTTCGGTTTTATGTTTTTTCATGAGTGGTTTACACCAAAAGAGTTGTTTGGTTTGGCTTTGGGTATCACCGTCCCTTTGCTTTTGATACACAAAAGTGAAAAAAGCAGACAGAAAAACCTTTGGCTTGGTTTGTTTTTTATGGTTGTTGCAGCGTTTTTTGCATCTGTATCAACAACAATTTCAAAATATGGCGCGGAAATTCTTGGAAATATTTTTGTGTTTATAGCTATTTCAGAGTTTATAGGCAGTATCTCCGGGGTAATTTTATACAAAATGCAAAATAAAAAACACAAATTCGTATTTAATAACATCAATAAACAATTTGTATTGTTGCTGTTTGTAACTTCGGTTTTTGGATTTGGTGGTTATCTAAATTTGCTGTTAGCATACAAACACGGCGGACCTTTAGCTGCGGTCTACACCATAAACTCTTTTTACATTCTTGTTCCGATTGTTTTGTCAATAATTATTTATAAAGAACATTGGAGCTGGAGAAAGATTGTTGCAATTTTTCTATCCATTGTATCAGCTGTATTTTTGCATTAGTCGTTTCAAAATTTAAATTTGACTTTTATTTTTTTTCGCGTAATATAGATGCACGCTCAAATGAGCGGTTTGTTTTTATGGCGAAGAAATCAATGATAGCAAAAGCAAAGAAACCCCCGAAATTCAAATCGCGGGTTGTTCGCCGTTGCTTTAAATGTGGTCGCCCTCGCGGGTACATGCGTGATTTTGATATGTGCAGAATTTGCTTCCGTGAAGAGGCGCTAAAGGGAAACATTCCGGGAATTAAGAAAGCATCATGGTAGTTTCAGATCCAATAGCAGATTTTCTGATAAGAATTAAAAACGCGGCGATGGTCGGCAAATCTGAAGTGCGTGTACCTTATTCCAAAATAAAGCACACTCTTGCTGATTTGTTGGTTGAGAGGGGGTACTTGGAATCTGCTGAGAAAGTTGGAAAGAAAGCAAAAAAAGAATTGGTTGTAACGGTTAAGTACACAGATGGCATCCCTTCATTTGAGGAGATAAAAAGAATTTCAAAACCATCACGTAGAATTTACATAAAAAGCAAAGATATTTTCCCGATTAAATACGGAAAAGGAACACTTGTTATCTCCACATCAAAAGGAATTATGACAGGTGAAAAAGCAAAAGAAGAAAATCTGGGTGGAGAAGCATTGTTTGAAATTTATTAAAGCTTATGTCAAGGATAGGAAAAAAACCGATTACAATACCTCAAGGAGTGGAAGTTGTGTTTTCAGATTCCATCTTGCAGGTTAAGGGTCCAAAGGGTGAGTTGAGAGTAAAAGTGCACCCGTTGGTTGACATTGAAATAAAAGATACCGAGGCGCAAGTTTCTCCCAAGGATGATTCAAGATTTGCAAATGCTCTGTGGGGAACTTTTGCTTCTCACCTTAAAAATATGATAAAAGGAGTTACTGAAGGTTTTGAAAAGCAATTGGTTGTTGAAGGAATAGGTTACAAAGTTGATCTTCAAGGAAACAAGATAGTTTTAAACGTCGGTTTCTCACATCCGGTTGAACTTGAAATTCCTGCAGATTTGGAAGTGTCAGTTGATAAAAACACTATAGCTGTAAAAGGTATAGATAAGCAAAAAGTGGGACAGTTTGCCTCCGAGATTCGCGCTGTTAAAAAACCGGAACCTTACAAAGGAAAAGGTATACGATACTCCGATGAAGTGGTAAGGCGCAAAGAAGGTAAAAGAGTGGCAAGCTAGTAAATAAAGAGGGCGTATGAAAACAAAACAAGACAAAAGAAAATTAAGACACAAAAGAGTAAGAGCAAAAATATTTGGTACAAGCGCAAGACCTCGCGTTTGCGTGTACAAAAGCAATACCCAAATAATAGCTCAAGCTATAGATGATACGACATCAAACACTTTGTTTGCCGTCTCTTCTCTTAAACAAAAAGGAAAAACCAAAAAAGAAAGAGCAATAGCTGCAGCGCGCGAGTTGGCAGAGAAAATGAAAAAAGCCGGGATTGAAAAGCTAGTTTTTGACAGAGGTGGATTTGCTTATGTTTCAACAATCAAGGAATTTGCAGATACGTTAAGAGAAGAAGGCTTGCAATTTTAAAAAGTATTATGACAGAAGAGAAACAAACAACAAAAACAAAAGAGGAGGTAAAAAACACCAAAGGAAAAGCGCAAAAAAGAATTGTGCGCCGCAGATCGGCCCGTCGCGATACAAGAGCTGATAAAAAGCCAGAATTTGAACAAAAAATATTAAATATTCGCAGGGTAACCCGTGTTATGGCCGGGGGTAGAAGGTTCAGCTTTTCCGTTACAATGGTTGCCGGAGACAAAAACGGAAGGGTTGGAGTTGGAGTCGGCAAAGCCACAGATACAGCGCTAGCAATTCAAAAAGCGTTGCGTGATGCAAAAGCAAACATGATAGAAGTAAACAGAACAGAAACGGGGAGCATTCCTTTTGACGTATCTGCAAAATACGGCTCTTCCGTAGTAAACATTCGCCCGGCAAAGGGTAGAGGTTTGGTTGCGGGAGCTGCCTCTCGTACTGTTCTTGATTTGGCCGGGGTTGCCGATGTGACCGCAAAAATAATGACAAGGAGCAAAAACAGTATAAATATTGCGCGAGCCACAATTGAGGCTCTTAAGAAATTAAACAAATAGCTTATGGCAGGTTTAAATACAATAAGGGGTAAAATACTGAAATCAAAACCGCGTGTTGGTAGAGGTGGCAAAAGGGGCAAAACCTCAGGACGCGGAACCAAAGGGCAGAAAGCCCGCGCAGGGCATAGCATACGCCCGGAGATGCGTGATTTTATAAAAAGGTTTCCAAAATTGCGTGGACATGGAATCCACAGAGCTCGTTCCGTAAACTCATCCAACATAAAACCTCTTCCTGTTAATCTCTCAACAATTAATGACAAATACGAAAATGGAGAAGAAGTTACAATTGATACATTACTTGAGAAAGGTATTGTGTCACTGAAAAACGGCAAAAAGCCGGCAGTTAAAATTCTTGCCAAAGGTGAAATTGAAAAGAAAGTCACAGTTGTGGGATTGCCTGTATCTGAATCTGCAAAAAAGGCAATAGAGAAAGCCGGTGGACAAATAAAGTAATATGTTCAAAAGTTTTATACATAAAATAAAATTACTTTTCACCGATGAAATTTTAAGAAAAAGAATCTTGTTTGTGTTGGGAGCTTTGGTTGTTTTCCGTTTTTTGGCAAACATTCCGGTTCCGGGAGTTGATGTTTTGCGCCTTGAGCAGTATTTCAACAACAACCAATTCTTGGGATTGATGAATCTTTTCTCTGGAGGTGGCCTTGCGAATCTATCGATAGTTTTGCTTGGAGTAGGTCCTTTTATTACTGCAAGCATTATTATGCAGTTGATGACTGTTCTTTCTCCGAAAATAAAAGCTTTGTATCACGAAGAAGGTGAAGCTGGGAGAGTTAAATTTATTCAATATTCACGATATCTAACAGTACCTCTTGCTATTTTACAAGGGATAGCTTTTCTTTTGCTTTTATCCCGAGAGGGTGTGTTAGTGCACGCCGATACCTTGTCTTTTGTAACAAATGTTGCAACAGTGGTCGCCGGATCCATTCTTTTGATGTGGATAGGTGAGCTGGTAACAGAGTTTGGAATCGGAAATGGGGTGTCTTTGATTATTTTTGCCGGAATTGTAGCGTCAATTCCTTCTGTTGTAATTCAAAGTGTTTTGGCGTTTGATATAACCCAGTTGCCGATTTACATAGGTCTTGTTGTATTGGTTTTGCTTGTAACGGCTGCAGTTGTCTTTATTACTGAAGCCGAGCGCCCAATTCCCATCACTTATTCCAAAGAAGGTCGAGGAATTGCCTCAGCGAAACA
The DNA here is from genome assembly GCA_015491135.1 of Patescibacteria group bacterium. GTDB lineage: Bacteria > Patescibacteriota > Minisyncoccia > Phycocordibacterales > UBA2100 > S143-145. The sequence continues at coordinate 4,882 of WFWK01000077.1, forward strand.
TGTATCAACTTACATACCTATCAGAGTTAATCAATCTGGGATGATCCCAATTATTTTTGCGGTATCTTTGATACTTTTCCCTCAAATGGTGGCAAACTTTCTTGTCGCCTCGGGAGTTGAAAGAGCACAATCTGTTGCGTTGGCAATTCAAGCGTTTATGACAAACAGTTTTGCATATTCTCTTGTTTTTGCCGCTTTGGTGTTTATTTTTACATTTTTCTACACGGCAATTACATTTGAACCTAAAAAAATGGCAGACAATTTACAAAAAAGTGGCGCTTTTATTCCCGGTGTAAGGCCTGGGGAGCCTACAGTTGAGTTTTTGGGAAATGTTGTAACCAGAATCACCTTTGTTGGAGCTGTGTTTTTGGCAATAATAGCCGTTTTGCCTATATTGGTGCAAGCCTCAGCCGGTGTTACCACATTTGCGGTAGGTGGCGCTTCCATTTTGATTGTTGTTGCGGTTGTGCTTGATATTATAAAGAAAATTGAGGCGCAACTTTCAATAAGAGAGTACTAACACAATTTAACTTCAGTATTTGTGATATAATAATCTCAATGAAAGAATTGAGAGCGTTGGTTTTTGTTGTTTTTATTTTTGCTTTATTTTCATTTGCAAATATATCTGTAAGGGAGGGAATGTTTGCCAGCCCATCTATAACCTATGACAATTTAACCGGCCCTTACTCAAAAGATCCTTATAAAGACATACTGGAGATATCACGCGCTTATGGAAAACTTTTCGGAGTTGACGGTTGCTCTTTGGCAAAGTCCATGTCGGGAGTATTTCATGTTGAAACCGGGGGAAGGCAAAATATACACAGAAAGGGTAGTTCATTCGCCGGTTCATTCCAGCAAGGAGTTCCATTTGTTCTTGATTCTCTTAAGGTTTTAGGAAGAGATTTGGTTAAAATGTCCGCATTGGTTGACAAGGGTGAGATAAACAGAGAGGTCTACAGACATATGCTCTCAGCTACAAGGCAAGGGCAAATTTTAGGTCCTTCAAAAGGTAGATTTCATCATATGTACTCAACCATTATAGCCCTTGCGCAACATGCGCGAATTGAAAAAGCGCTTCAGAGTACTACCAACAACCAACTTATACGTGCTGCAGTGCATGAACTGTTTCAGTTTGCGCCACCTAAAGTCGGGCGCGCAATAAACTCCGGAACAGCTAATGTTACACGAGCAAAATGGCATAAGAACTGTGGACTGACAAACGAGACTATAGCCCAAGCTGCGATAAAACTCGCCAACAACTCATGTGGCAGAAGGCTAATTCAAGGTATAAACAAAATAAATTGTGAGACCCCTGCAGGGTATGATACTCCAAGTGGGTTTGGTGATGTAACAATTCCGGATTCTGATCTTGCACCTTTGCAGGATGGCGGATTGGATTTGGGTAAATTACAGGATTTTGGTGCCCCAGGAGATATGAGAGATTACGCTCCGGTTGTTCCGCCTAATGTTGATGAGCAAAACTTGCCAAAAGATTTTCTTGAGAGACCTTGGTGGGAGCAAGGAGAAAGCAACTTAAACTTAGATAATGAACAAAACAACAATAAGCTGTTTGACGACTCATCTTCCACATCGGAGTTGTTTGATTTAACTCCGGAGAGTAATTCGGAAAGTGACAACTTTAATTTAGATACTTGGAATGCAGACGATGCCAACTGGTATGAAGACAGTTCACAAGAAGATTCATACACAAACGCAAGCCAAGAATATGTTGATAATTCACAAGATGATCAACAAGAAGATACTGAGACACCAGAGGATTATACAAATTTAGAAAATGAACAAAACTCTAATGATACGGTTGCCAATTATTTTTCACCTTTGGTAAGTGTTGGCAGGTGGGTGTCAAATTTTGTCTCGCACACAAATACGAATGTAAACAAAAATGAAGATGAGCAAGACAATCAGGTACCAACTGAAACAGAGAGTATGCACGAGCTGTTAACCGGAATTTTTACCGGTGAGAGTGACAATCAAGGCAAACAAAGTGAACTTTTAACACCAGATGCCAAGCCGGAGATTTACCTTCCCGGGTTTGAAAGAGACAAAGGATTTATAACAAAGCAAGAGTTGGAGCAAGCGCGAAAATTGTTTGAACAAGAACAACAAAACGACATGCCATTGCCCGGAGGTGATTTTGCATCAGAAACAAGCAATGCCCAAACAAACAACGAACCCGAAGTTGCAAATGAGTCCTGGTGGAGCAGATTGCTCTCCAGCATTTATAACCTACTGTTTTTTTGGAGATAGGAATTTGTTGAAAAACACTTAAAAAAAGATATAGTATTGCCATGCTTGATACTTCAAGAATTATTATAATTTCAGGACCCTCCGGAGCAGGTGAGGACAGCATCATTGAAGGTCTGAAAAACAAAACTCCAATAGAAAGGGTTATAACCACAACCACCAGAGAACCCAGAGAAGGGGAGTCTCAAGGTAGTCCATATTATTTCATTTCAAAAGATGAATTTAAAAGAAAAATTAAAAATGATGAATTTGTTGAGTGGGCACAACATTACAACGACAACTACTACGGAGTCACAAAAGAAGAGTTGCAAAGAGTGGCGAACTCCGGAGCACTTGGAGTTTGGAAAGTAGATTTTAAAGGTGTGCAATCAGCTAAAAAAATGTTTCCGGGAATAAAAGCTGTTTTAATTACAGTTGAATCTCCGGAAATTTTAAAAAAGCGTTTAATAAAAAGGGGGGAGACAGATGAAAAATATATTGAAGAGCGCATGAAGTATTCAAATGAATTTCTAAAACATAAAGATTTATATGATTTTGTGGTTGTAAACAAAGAAGGTAAGTTGGACGAAGCGATAGAAACTCTGTATAATTATTTAAAAGAAAATAATTTCATAAATTAATATGGATATTGTAATTTTGGGAATTCAAGGAAGTGGCAAAGGCACACAAGGCAGAAAACTTTCAAAAGAATTTGGTTTTTTTATTTTTGAAATGGGAGCGGTATTCAGAGAACTTCTCAAAACCGACTCGCCCCTTGCGGAGCACTTGAAAGGTATAATAAACAAAGGGAATCTGGTTGACGATGAGAACGTAATGAAAGTTTTCTATGATGCCATAGAAAAGATAAAAGAGAAAAACAACGGCGCTCTACCGGAGAAAATGATATTTGACGGGATTCCCAGAAGGTTGGGGCAGAAAAAAGAATTTGATTTGTGGATGGAAAAACAAGGCAGGGATTTTGTGGTTTTAAATATCTTAATTTCCGAGGAAGAAGCGCTAAACAGGCTTGTTAGGAGAAAAGTGTGCGCAAGCTGTGGTAAGTCTTTTATGCCCGATTACGACAAAGAATTTTGCGACGAGTGCGGAGGGAAGATTGTAATAAGAGAAGACGAGTCTGCAGATGCCATAAGAGCAAGAATTAAAGATTTTAAAGAATACACAGAACCTGTTTTGCGGGAGTATGAAAAAGAAGGAAAACTCATTAACATAAATGGAAAACAGGCACCCGATGATGTCTACAAAGAAATAAAAGAGAAGTTATCAGATTATTTAAACAACTAGTATGGAGAAGGATAAGAAAAAAGTGTTAATTAAACTCTCAGGTGGCGCTCTCTCTTCCGGAGATGATAAATATACCGAACCAACATTGAAACAAACCGCAGAGAAAATAAAAAACATACAGGAGAAAGGATTTGAAGTAGCTTTGGTTGTAGGTGGAGGAAACCTTTTCAGAGGGAGAGATTTGGCGGGAAATTTATCAATTCGCCGTCCAACCGCCGACTATATAGGAATGCTGGCGACAGTTCAAAATGCTCTGGTGTTGAGAGACTATTTTGAATCTCAAGGGTTGGTGGTCCGTGTCTCCTCCGCTATCTCTATGCCACAGATTTGTGAGAGCTATATGCCACAACGTGCGCGACGGCACTTGGCGAAAGGGCGTGTGGTGATTTTTGCAGGCGGGACGGGCATGCCGTATTTTACTACCGATACTACCGCAGCACAGCGCGCCCTGGAGCTAAACTGCGGAACCTTGGTTTTGGCAAAAGACGGGGTAGATGGAGTGTATTCGGCCGACCCTAAATTGGACAGTAATGCTTACAAGATAGATACAATCTCTGCAAGTGAAGTGCTGGAGAGAGGGTTGAAGGTTGCAGATGCAACTGCAATTTCTCTGTGTCGTGACAACCAGTTGCCTATCAAAGTTGTATCAATGAATAATTTGGATAAATTTGAAGATGACAATTACGGTACTTTGGTGTTGCCTGAGTAATTATTTTTTACTATATTGTGCTTTTATGATTATAAAGAACGAAAAAGAATTAAAAATTTTAAGAGAAGGTGGAAAAATTCTTGCATCATTGCTTAAGTTCCTTGCAAATGAAACAAAAGAAGGGGTAAGCTCTCTTGATTTGGAAAACTTGGCGCGTTTAAAAATGAAAGAGTTTGGAGTATCTCCCGCGACACTCGGCTATACTCCCAAAGGCTCAAGAAGACCTTATCCGGCGGCGCTTTGTGTCTCAGTCAATGATGTGATAGTGCATGGAATTCCCAATGAGAAACCAACGGTTTTCAAAGAAGGCGATCTTGTGGCTATAGATTGTGTTATAGAGTATAAAGGTCTTTTTGTTGATTCTGCTTTAACAGTGGGCGTGGGCAATATTTCAAAACAGGATCAAAAACTTATAGACGCCACAGTAGAAGCAAGGCAGGCGGGCATTGCCAAGGCGAAAGCGGGAGTTCGTGTAGGTGAGATAAACAAAGCGGTAAGTGAGGTTGCGCAAAAGTATGGTTTTTCTCTTCCTCCGGAGTTGGGTGGTCATGGTGTTGGCAAATCAATTCATGAGCGACCGTTTGTGGGAAACTACGATGGCGCACCTGATTCGGACTACATTCTAAAAGAGGGTGAGGTGATAACGGTTGAGCCTATGCTGTCAGCTGGTTCCGCAGAGCTTGAACTTTTGCCGGATGGCTATTCCTACAGAGTAAAAGACGGTTCACAAACTGCACATTTTGAACATACTATAGTTGTAACAAAAAACGGCGCCGAGATTTTGACGAAATTGTAAAATATCAGCAGAACTAACCAACATCATTTTTGGTAGGTAATGTTTATATTATCCACAACCGATTGTTTGCAAGCACTTTTTTTTTACTATACTATCAAAATAGGTATTGAGTATTAAAAGTGAATTTAATAATTGATAAATAATAAATATTATTAAGTTAAACAAATTTTTATGTATACAAAACTAGCACCATTATATATCAGTTTGTTTCTTTTTGTCACGCCTTTTGTTGCGGATGCTTTGAGTTGCGCACCACCAAAAAGTGACAAAGATTTTATTCAGTCAGGTGGTATTATATTTGAGGGGGCTGTAAAATCTAATGATATAGTAGGAACATACGGTAATAACGAACAAAGAGCGGTTAATTTTAGAGTAACGAAAGTGTGGGGAGGCAAAAATATTCCACAAACATTTACAGTGGTGGATTTGGTTCCAAAATGCCAACAGCGATCTACTTTTTTTAATTTTTTTAGCTCATTAAGTATTATGCCCACATTAGAATGCTCAAACGACATATGGGGAATTAGGGATACTTTTGAGATTGGAAAGCGCTACATAGTTTATGCCAAGTATGATTCCAAGTTAGAGCAATATGTAGCCAGTATTGGTGCTTGTGCCCAAAGCCAAATATCAACAAACAGTAAGATAGCAAAGCTTAATGCATCTGTTGGTCAATGGAGGTCACCGAGTACCGTTGCATTAAGCGAATGTTTAGGAAGTGATCATATTCCGGTGTGCGGCTTAAAAAATGGAGTTCCTCAAACATATACCAATATGTGTTATTTACAAGCTGATGGAGCCGCTTATAAACATAAAGGAGAGTGTTTAACTGCTGAAGAACCAGCTAAAGATATTGATAAGGTTATTGATTTGCTTGAAGAGATGGGTTTCTCAAAGCAAGTAAGAATTGCAGTTGCACGTTTGTTGTTGGAAGATAATCCGGATACACCTGAAATAACTTTACCGGCAGATGCTCTCATTGAGGTTGTAAACCCAAAAGGCGGAGAATATTATATTGGAAACACTCTTAATATTAAGTGGAATTTTGGAACTTGGCCAGCAGAAGATGTTATAATAAATCTTTATGAGTCGGGTGGCGGGCTAATTGGCACTGTATCTCGCACTAAAGTAAGGAAGGGACAATTTTTATGGAAAATACCAGGTAAGTTAGATAGGGGATATATAAAGGATGGTAAATACAAGTTAGCGTTGGGTGTACCGTATACGAACAAGGTATTTTGGTCCTCTGAGTTTGAAATTAAAAGTAAAAGAAATACTAAAACATCCTCATGTGGTCTTACTAGAAATCTGTATTATGGTGCCAGTGGTGAAGATGTTGCAGATTTACAAAAATTCTTAAAAAAGAAAGGTTTTTACAACTATCGCGTAACAGGGTACTATGGAAGAGTAACACAAGGTGCCGTACAGTCTTATAAGAAAACAATGTTGCAGCTGTCAGATGGTTTTGAAGAAGGCGTTGGTCCTATCACCAGGAAATACATAAATAAACAAATGTGCGCTGACTATGTGTGGTATTAGCGCGGTTTGCTAAGGTAGTGCATTAACATTTTGCGTCATAGCTCTTCAACACTACACTTGAGGCGACAGGAGTTGTGGTGCGGAGAATCTTCTCTACTTATTCTTGAAAGTCATGAGTGTTGTTTGAGGAAGTTGTCTTCAGCATCTAACGAGTTTGTTTACCCACATAAATCCTAAAATGTATTTGACCATTACCTGACGGGTTCTTATTACCATTGACATATTTTAGCTTAAGTTGTACATTAAAATTATTAATGTTTATTTTTAGCTTATGAAAAAGCTTATTTTTTCCATACTGTTTCTTTTGTCAGGCGTGTTTGTGGCGCAAGCCACATCAAGACCTCTAGAAGGTTGTTATGATGGTACAATTTTAAGACCTCATGGTTATGAGACCACTTGTATAACTCTTTCCGGAGGGCTTACCTCTTGTGTCTCGGATGCGGTGTATGTTTGTGAAAATGGAAACTGGAAAATAAAGTCAACTGCAGATTCTTGTCCAGATTGCACCGACCCGTACCCAAAACCGGCTTCTTGGTGCCCGTTGGGTTCAACTCCGGTATGTGGTATAAAATGGGAGTACAAGTGTGATTATTATTGCGGATACTTTCCAACGTACAAGACCTATAAAAACATTTGCAAATTACAAGATGCCGGAGCTCAGTTTTACCACGAAGGAAAGTGCAAAAAAACATCTTATACCAACAGCGCTCCAAGCATAACTTATTTTTCAGGTCCCACGACTTTGTATGTTAACCAGTCCGGAACTTGGACTCTTACAGCCTATGATCCGGATGGTGATAATTTAAGTTACAAAATAGATTGGGGAGACACGGATTTTCGCTACAAACCAATGGCACAAGCTACAAGTCCTTTTAGTCAAACAATTTCTCTGACACACACTTACTCAAAGCCTGGTACATATCAAATAACAGTTACAGTTAC
>WFWK01000078.1 GCA_015491135.1 Patescibacteria group bacterium
CTTGTGCTAAACTGGGGATATGATTTTAAATGGCGCTTTTTACAAAAAATCACTTGTCGCATTTTTGTGTTTGTTTTTGTTCAGTTTGGGTTTTGTTTTTGGAGTTAAATTTGGCGAGTTTTCGTATTTGGATAGATGTTTGGATGCGGGAGGAGGAATAAATCCTGAAGTATCTTTTATTTGTTTGGTTAAACAAGAAAAAAGCAGGTACGAACGCAAAGTTGGTGAGGAGTTTGTTTGCGATGAGAAAGGAAATATTTTTATAAATACAAAAGAAGCTTCAAGGTTTTACAAAAATCCCGGAGCATATGGCGCAACATATTGTGATTATTTTATTGCAGATTAGATTATTTCGTTTTCTTCTCTCTTTTGCTATATTAAAAGATTATGCAAGAGAAAATAGTTGTAAAAGGAGCTCGCACTCACAATTTAAAAAATATTACCGTTGAGATGCCGAGAAACAAAATGATTGTTATAACCGGGCTTTCGGGTTCCGGAAAATCTTCTCTTGCTTTTGATACGATATTTGCCGAAGGGCAAAGAAGATATGTAGAGAGTCTTTCGGCTTATGCAAGGCAGTTTTTGGGCAACATGCAAAAGCCCGATGTTGATGAGATACTTGGTCTTTCCCCGGCGATTTCAATTGACCAGAAAACTCGCTCAAACAATCCGCGTTCAACCGTTGCAACAGTTACGGAAATTTATGATTATCTGCGCGTACTTTATGCAAGAGTGGCCGATGCTCACTGCATGATTTGCGGGAAAAGTATTCAGCGCCTGACAAAAGAAGAAATTGTAAATATCATTCACAATGAAGGAGAAAAACTTGCAAGCATCTCACAAGCGCAAGCCAAAAAAGTTTTCGGGGTAGCTGTTGATGATGCAAGAGTAGCCATTTACGCTCCTGTGGTTCGTGGAAGAAAAGGAGAGTATTATCAAATGTTGTATGATTTTTTAAACAAAGGTTACGAATTTGCGCGCATTGATGGTCAAATTTATTCTTTAAGAGAGAGGATAAAATTGGACAGAAACAAAAAACACGATATAGATATTTTAATTGACGAGATTTATCTCTCAGAGTTTAAAGACAAAGAAGATGCGACAGAAAGAATAAGGGACGCAGTCGGCAGATCTCTTGATGAGGCTAACGGACTTGTTAAGGTAGAGTTGCCCAACAAAGAAGAAAAACTGATATCGGCAACATTTACGTGTCCTGATGACGGGTTTTCTTTCCCGGAGATAGAGCCAAGGCTTTTCTCTTTTAACTCACCTTATGGAGCATGTCCGGCATGTCGCGGGCTCGGCTCAAAGCACTTTTTTGCATCTGATGAGGCTTATGACCCGTGTGAGCTCTGCGGAGGAAGCAGGCTTAGAAAAGAGGCTCTGCACGTTTTTCTTACCGACAAAAAAGGAAATAAGAAAAACATAGTTGAACTAACGGAGATGTCTGTTGAAGATGCGTACTCTTTTTTAACAAACATTTATCTTGACGAAAAGAGGAGACAAATTGCTGAGCCTGTTTTAAAGGAGATTGTCTCACGCTTGCAGTTTATGAAAAACGTCGGTATAGAGTATCTGACTTTAAACAGGCGAGCAAACACACTCTCGGGTGGGGAATCTCAGCGGATAAGGCTTGCCAGCCAGCTTGGCTCCGGCTTGGTTGGCGCGCTTTATGTTTTAGATGAGCCGACCATAGGACTTCATCAACATGACAACGACAGACTTATAAAAACCTTGGAAAAATTGCGAGATTTGGGAAATACGATCATAGTTGTTGAACATGATCAAGACACCATTTTGGCCTCGGATTATTTGATTGATATAGGACCTGGAGCCGGTGAGCACGGAGGTGAAGTGGTTGTTGCTGGATACACCCAAGAGCTGTTAAATTCCGCAAACAAAAATAAGTCGCTAACTCTTGATTATCTTCAAGGTAAAAAAGAGATTGTAACACCCAAGAAAAGAAGAGTTGCAAACAAAGGAGTACTGAGAATTAAAGGTGCAAAAAAACATAACATTGTAAACTTGGATGCGGAAATTTCTCTTGGAAGATTTGTGGCGATTACCGGGGTTTCAGGTTCGGGTAAATCAACATTTATGTATGATATTTTGTACAAAAACTTGCGCGCAGCATACGACAGGCGCTACATGACAGCGCACAGATACAATGTTGCAAACTTCTCAGGAGTTGAGTATGCAAACAGGGTTATACTGTTGGATCAATCTCCAATAGGCAGAACACCTCGTTCAAATCCTGCAACCTATACCGGAGCCTGGAGTTATATTCGCGATTTGTTTGCGCAAACCAAAGAAGCGAGAGCCAGAGGATATAAACCCGGAATCTTTTCTTTTAATGTAAAAGGTGGCAGATGCGAAGCTTGCCAAGGAAACGGAGTTGTTGCCGTTGAGATGCATTTTTTGCCGACTGTCTATGTAACTTGCGATGTTTGTCTGGGGAAGAGATTTATGAAAGAGACTCTTGAGATAAAATACAAGGGCAAAAATATCTATGAAATTTTGGAGATGACGATAGAGGAAGCTAAAGAATTTTTTGACGATATTGCTCAACTTAAAGACAGATTGCAAGCATTGCTTGATGTGGGACTGGGTTATTTGAAAATCGGACAGCCGGCAACTCACCTCTCCGGTGGTGAAGCGCAAAGGGTAAAAATAGCTTCCGAGCTTTTCAGGCCGGATACGACAAAAACAATCTATTTACTTGATGAGCCGACGGTTGGTTTGCATTTTGAGGATGTTAGAAAATTGGTGGAGATTTTGCAAAAGTTGGTTGAAAGAGGAAACACTGTTATTGTAATTGAACATAATTTGGATTTGATTAAAAATGCGGATTATATTCTTGATTTTGGCCCAAAAGGGGGTGTTGGCGGAGGAAGAATAATCGCAAAAGGTACACCGGAGGAGGTTGCCAAAGACAGAAATTCTCTGACAGGTAAGTATTTGAAAAAAATTTTATAAAGCTTGGTAGTATGAAAAAAGAAGAGTGGAGACAAAGTGGCGTTCCAAGTAAGCCAGGAGTTTATATGTTTTTAAAGGACGGCAAGATTCTTTATGTGGGCAAGGCGGCTAATTTGGCAGACAGAACGAGAAGCTATTTTTCGTCAAATTTGGAGTTTGAGCGTGGAGCTCACATAAGCAAAATGGTGCGCGAGGCTGACAAACTAAACTGGAGAGAAACCGGCTCCGCTTTAGAGGCGGTTATTCTTGAAGCTAATTTAATAAAAAAATATCAACCACCGTATAACACTAAAGATAAAGATAACAAGAGCTTTAACTTTGTTGTAATTACAAAAGAAAAATTTCCAAAGGTAAAAATAGTACGCGGGCGTGAACTTGGCAAAATAGATGATGCGGGTATTTTGTATGTATTCGGTCCGTTTCCGTTTTCAAGCGAACTGAAGAAGGTTTTAAAAATTATCAGAAAAATTTTTCCTTACTCCGACAAATGCTCGGAAAAAGACAATAGACCTTGTTTTTACAGACAACTTGGACTTTGCCCCGGAGTTTGTACCGGTGAGATAAGTGAGAAAGAATATGGTAGATATATAAAGCAAGTAGTAAACCTTTTCTCCGGTAAAAAAGAAAAAATCATTAAAGATTTGCAAAAGCAAATGAAAAAGTACGCTGACAATTTAGAGTTTGAACAAGCGGCGCAAACAAGAGACCAAATAGAAGCGCTTGAAAGCATAAAAGAGACATCGCTTGTGGAAGAGCTTTATAAAACCTCGCTTTCAGGCGCTAATGTTCAAGTGAAAAGGATAGAGAGTTTTGATGTAGCCCACTTGCAAAACAAGGCTCGTGTGGGTGTTATGGTTGTTTTTAAAAATGGAAAACCTTCCAAAAAAGATTACAGACAATTTTTAATTAAAACCCAAAAAGGAGGAGACACTGACGCTTTACGGGAGGTGTTAGAGAGAAGGTTTAAGCATACGCAGTGGCAGTATCCGGATTTGATTGTTGTAGATGGCGGAAAAGCTCAATGTAAAGTTGCGGAGAAAGTTTTGCACGCTAATGATTTGGATATTCCAATTGTAGCGGTTAAAAAGGATAAAACACACAATCCCAAAGAAATAATAGGTTCAACAAAATATTCTTCTTTGCTTAAAGATACAATTTTACAAGCCAACCTTGAAGCGCATAGGTTTGCCATTTCCTTGCATCGCAGGAAAATGCGCAAAGATTTGTTAGAATAAGTTTATGTTGCCCCAAATTAAAGAATACGAACCACTGAACAAGTATACAACATTTAAAATCGGTGGGCCGGCAAGGTATTTCTTTGAGGTCAGAGACGAACTTCAACTTAAATACACACTGGAGTTTGCACGAGATAAAAATATGCCAGTTTTTATTATGGCCGGCGGGAGCAACATACTTTTTGCCGATGAAGGGTATCCCGGAGTTGTTGTAAAATTACAATTTCGCGGTGTATCAATTGATGGGGAGAATGTAACTGTAGCCTCGGGAGTAAATTTAAAAGAGCTTGTTTTTTTGCTCTCCAGAAGAAAATTATCGGGCATGCAAAATTTGTGTGGCATCCCGGGTTCGATTGGTGGAGCGGTTTTTGGCAATGCCGGTGCATTTGGTACCGAGATGAAAGATGTGGTGAAGTTTGCAACGGCGCTCAACACTGAGACGGGAGAGAGAAAAACCTTTTCCAACAAAGAGATGGAGTTTGCATACAGGGAGAGTTATTTCAAGAAGAATCCGCAATGGGTTGTTGTTACCGTTCTGCTAAAGCTTGAAAAAGTAAATTTCAATGTTGAAAAAGAGGCGCAAAAAACACTTGCCGAACGTGAAAAAAGACACCTGCAAGATGTGCAGGCGGCGGGGTCTTTCTTTAAAAATCCGCAAGCGCCTGAGCATGTAATTGAAATGTTTGAAAAAGATAAAGGTGTAAAAAGCAGAGGAGGCAGGGTTCCCGCCGGGTGGCTTATAGAGAAAGCCGGACTTAAGGGTTTCTCGGTTGGTGACGCCCAAAGCAGTTTGCAACATCCCAACTATATAATAAACAAAGGCGGAGCAACAGCCTCAGATGTACTGAAGGTAAAGGCAAAAATAGAAGAAGAAGTTTTCAAGCAATTTCAGGTAAAGCTTGAGCCGGAGGTGAGAGTTGTCGTTTAAAAACCTCCATGCTGTTGCATAGTTGTAGTAGCTAAACGTACAACTAAAGGATATGTATGGTATGGGCTTGCCCGCACCATACTACGGCATTTGCGTACTTTTTGCTGATACGGCACGCATTTAACAACAGCTTGTAGTAGTTAGACGTACAACTAAAGGATATGTATGGTATGGGCTTGCCCGCACCATACTACGGCACTCGCGTACTTTTTGCTGATACGATGTGACTAACAACAGCTGATGTAGTAATTAAATATGCTAAAGGGTGTATGGTGCGGGTCACTGCACTCCACTTTGTTTCGTTTGCGTGCCCAGCACCAATTTAAGGTAACCTTGAAAGCAAAATCGCCAATTAAGAATCTGGCACGGCGTTGATTATATGGAAATGTTTACAAAAAAATTGGTGCTGTGGTGCCGGAGGAGGGAGTCGAACCCTCACGCCTTGCGGCACACGATTTTGAGTCGTGCGCGTCTACCAATTCCGCCACTCCGGCATTAATTAATTAACTCTACTACCATTATATATTACGGTACGTCGTTTCCAATTTTTACCCGGCATATTGCCCGTAATGTGCCGGGCCGCCACTCCGGCATTAATCAATTATATATCAAATCGGATAACGGTACGTCGTTTCTAATCTAATTTTTACTCCTCGTCTTTGATGGTTGGGTACCATCACCCGACATTAATTTTGGCTTCAAGTATTATACACAGTTTTTCCGCATATGCACGCTTTTTAGATTGTGATATACTTGGGTTTAATGACACAAGGAAACTTTTATAACAATGCGGTTTTTTGGGTTGAAGTTGACAGAATAAGCCCAAACCCTTACCAGCCCAGACGAGAGTTTGACCCGCAAGCTCTTGAAGATTTGGCTGATTCCATAAGACAATACGGTGTTTTGCAACCTTTGGTTGTTACAAGAAAAGAAGTTGAGCGAACAGACGGAAGCCTTTATGTTGAGTATGAGCTTTTAGCCGGGGAAAGAAGACTGCGCGCAGCGAAATTGGCTGGACTCACCCAAGTTCCGGTTTTGATACGCGCAAAAGAAGACACAAACAAAGTAAAACTTGAAATAGCTATTATTGAGAACCTGCAACGCGAAGATCTAAACCCCATAGACAGAGCAAAAGCGTTTAAACAACTTGCAGATGAGTTTAATTTGCAACATACTGATATAGCAAAAAAAATTGGTAAAAGTCGCGAGTATGTTTCAAACTCAATAAGACTTCTGGCTTTGCCGGAGTTTATTCAACAGGCCCTGATAAACAAAGAGCTCTCGGAAGGGCATGCAAGAGCTCTTTTGATGTTGTCTGAAAAACCGCAAGAGCAGGAGACTTTGTTTAAAGAAATAGTGGTAAAGAAAATGACAGTGCGCGAGGCGGAGAAAGCTGCGCGCTCGATAGCAACCGAAAGAGCGCGTAGAAGAGATTTACCTCCCGAGTTATCGGAGCTTGAAAAAGCACTGACAGAAGAGCTTGGCACAAGAGTGCAAATAGAAAAGAAAGAAAAAGGAGGAAAAGTACGAATAGATTTTTTCTCGGAGGAAGATTTGTATCATTTACTTGAAGTTGTAAAAACAGGACACCAAAAAACAGATTTAAAAATGACATCAACTCAAGAGGTCTTGAATTCAATAGATGCAAAAGAACTGGCAAACAAATCTCAAATTACTAGTAATTTGCAAAACAGCAGGTCATATATACC
>WFWK01000079.1 GCA_015491135.1 Patescibacteria group bacterium
CGATTGCAATTGCCAATATACTTATTGCAACCAGTGTCTCTATCAAAGTGAAACCTTTTTTGTATTTCGTTATGCTCTTCATACTACAAATCTATTAGCCTTTGTGTGGCGGCGCTTTGAATCATAAAATCGGTTTTTAACTTTTTCTTTAAACCAAATATTGATAACTCATTGTTAACACCACCAACCTCGCCTTTGATAATAAAAGTTACAATCGGCTGATTGGTATCATTTATATCAGAGCCCCTTACAAACACTTTAAACTCTTGTATATTAACTTCCGGAGCGGTAATTTGTATATTGCTTAACTCTCTTCCATATTCATCTACGTCTTGTCTATAAATTCCTCCCAACCCATCTTCGTTTTTATCAAAATAATACATTCTATATGAGTTTTTTGGCCAACCGTATTGTCTGAAAACCAAAGCATTTGAACCATCAGCGCAATCAAATGGTTCAGTCAAAACTCCGGTATCGCCACAATGATAATAAGTTCCCATTCTAACTGAACGCAACATTCCATCAATTGCAGAATGCAAGTTTGTTACAGCTGTCTGAATCGCTTGAGCTTTTTTGTTTGCATGAATTACAGACAAAAGCGCTCCAGTTGACACCGTCATAACAGTTACAAACAAAAACAAAGAAACAAGCAACTCAACTAAAGTAAAGCCTGACACTCCTTTGTATGTTTGTATCATAATCCTATAAAACGCAAATAAATTTCACTTAAATTGAAAAACCAAACCAAAACCGTTGCAACTATCAAAAAAGGGCCGAACGGTATTTCACTTTTTATACTAACTTTCTTTGAACTAAAAGCAAAACCGGTTATACACATTGTATGATACAGCACATATGCCACTCCAAAGAAAGCACCGAGTACAGAAGCCAAAGCAACTGCAACCAAAGAATTTGGCAACCCCAACAAAGCCCCTATTGCAAGAGCAAGTTTAACGTCACCAAAGCCCATCCACTTTCCTTTAGAGAAAAACCAAATCAAAAAAAACGGCACTGCTGTTAAAAAACCATGCAAAATGATATTAACAATACTCACTCCGGATACTGCAGAGTAAATAACTGAAAATAAAATCAAAGAAAACATATAAAAATCGGGTAAAATAAAGTGCTTAAAATCGTAAACAGCCAAAACAATTAAAAGTGACAAAATTATAAATATTAAAACAAGTTTCAAAGAAATTCCGAATTTGTAAAAAGCAAGAGCAAAAACTGCGCCTGTTACGAACTCAATCAATGGATATTGAATGCTTATTCTACTTCCACAGCTTCTGCATCTGCCTCTTAGAGCTAAAAATGACAAAATGGGAACAAGATCGTAAAAGCGCAAAGTGGACCTGCAAGACATACACCCACTCCTGCCCGTTGGAGATTTTCCGGTGTTATGACGCAGTATCAATACATTTAAAAAACTTCCCCAAATAGCTCCCAAGATAAAAAAAGTAAGCGCAAAAACGTAATTCATCTCTGTTATTATAACAAAAAACGCACCGTTTGCCGATGCGTTTTTTGTCTATAAACTAGCTTCTCGCTACGGGGTGTAACAGAGAATGTAGTTGGTATCTGCACAAGTTCCGTGCTGAGGTGTAATTCCCAAAGGAGTAGCGTCATCATTGTCAGACTGTAGGGCCGGATTATCGTTCTCAAGCCTTGCCTCAAGAAGGTAAGCTGAACCACCTCCGGTAGCTGTGTACGCGTAGAAGTAAGTTGAATCATTTTTCGGGTCAGTTGGAACTGCCGGCAAATAATTTGTAGCCAAATCATTCAAGCTTGCAGGGTACTGATTGTTTGCATCGTAGTACATCTCAAGAGCAAGTTGAATTTGCTTCAAATCGGAAACGCGTCTTGTGTCATTTCCTTTACCGCGGGCTGAGTTGAGGTTAACAATTATAACTGAAGCCAATATACCTATAATGGCGATAACCACCAAAAGCTCTATAAGCGTAAAACCTGAAGTTTTCTTATACATATGCATTTTATAAACTTATAAAAATTTTAAACGACCTTTCAAAAATAAGTATAACAAAATGATAAAAATTTCTACATAAAACTGTGGATAACACAGTACAGAGCTTAAAGGTTTTATATTCCTGCAGAGATGTTATAAATCGGAATCAAAACTGAAGCTAAGAGAATTCCAACACCTAAACCTAATACAACAATCATGACCGGCTCAATAAGCGATACTAATGTATCTACAGCATTTTGTACTTCCCTTCTGTAGAATTTGGCCAATGTTTTCAATATTTCTGCCAAGTTACCGGACTCTTCACCAACTTTTACCATAGCAACAAAAATACCCGGAAACATGTTATACGCTCTCAAAGACTCCGACATACTCTTTCCGGTTTGGATATCTTTTGAAACGTCCTTGAGGGTTTTTGCATAATTCGGATCCCCAACAACAGACGCTGCTATTTCTGTTCCGCGCACAAGTTGAATTCCGCTTGATAAGGTTGTACTTAAACTATCTGCAATACGGGACATGTAAAGTTTTCTGTATAAATCTCCGACATACGGAATTTGCATTTTCAGCTCTGAAATATATTTGCTTCCCTCAGGTGTTTTTGCATATTTATACGCAAAATAAGCGGACACCAACAATCCTATTCCGATGAAAATTATGTTTTTGGAAAGAAACTCACTTAAAACCATAACAACTTTTGTATAAGTGGGTATCTCGGTACCTGAATCTTCAAGAATTTGAGTAAGTTTAGGAATAACCGATGTAAGCATCAAGACCATAACCC
>WFWK01000080.1 GCA_015491135.1 Patescibacteria group bacterium
TGCGCAATTGAAAAGGTAAACAAAACAGTAAACAAAAAAGATATTGTAAAAATATTGTATTTCATACGCTTTTGTTATTTGACTAAATTATATCATCAATATTCTCAAGCGCACCCCAGTTATCCCCCATTTTTGCGTTAACCTTTATCGGCACTCCACAGGCTTTCGTTTTGGGCAAAACATTTTCCATTATCTTTTTGACCTCTCCGGCAAATGAAATAGCCAGCTCCTGTTGAACTTCAAATATAATCTCATCGTGAACTTGTAAAATAAGTTTAACTCTTGCCGTGTCGTATTTTTTATTTATCAAATCAAAAGATTGTGACATTGCCATTTTTATAATATCTGCTTGTGTTCCTTGGACAGGTGCGTTTATCGCCATTCTCTCTGCGGCCGCTTTTATATAAGGAATATTTGAATTTATTCCTTCAAAATATCTTTTTCTGCCAAAAAGAGTTTCCGTGTACCCCCTCTCGTGCGCAACTTGTTTGGTCTTTTTTATCCACTGCGCCAATCCAGAGAAATGAGCAAAATATGAATCCAGATACTCTCTTGCCTCCTGCAGAGTTGTTCCCTCTCCTAAATTTTTTCTTAAAGATGTTATGCCCATTCCGTACAAAATTCCAAAATTTATAACTTTTGCCCGCCTTCGCATAGCCGGTGTCACCTCCTCTTCTTTTACATGAAAAACTCGCGAGGCGACTGCCGTGTGGATATCACCTCCAGAGACAAAAATTTCTTTTAAGTTTTTATCTCCCGATAAAATGGCGGCAATCCTTAGTTCAATTTGCGAATAATCAAGAGACAAAAGCTTAGAGTCTTTTTGTGCCACAAACCCTTCTCTTATTCGCTTTCCTTCCTCTGTTTTAACGGGAATATTTTGCAAATTGGGGTTTCTGCTTGAGAGCCTGCCGGTTGTGGTTCCGGTTTGGACAAACTCGGTGTGCAATCTTCCATTTTTATCAACCATTTTCGGTATCGGCTGTACATACGTTGAAAAAAGCTTATGCAACTCTCTGTATTTTAAAATAAGATCAACTATATTGTGTTGTTCTTTTATTTTTTCCAACACCTCCTCCGAGGTTGAAATTTGTCCGGTTTGGGTTTTTTTACCTCTTGGAGGTTTGAGTCCCATTTTGACAAACAAAACCTCCGAGAGCTGCTTGGGAGATCTTAAATTAAACTCTTCTCCGGCTTCTTTAAAAATTTTCTTTTCAAGTTTTGCAAGTCGTCCCGAAAACTCAACAGACAGCTTTTCAAAAAAAACTTTATCTATCAATACACCAACGTTATTCATGTGTTCTATCACCGGTATAAGCGGTTTTTCAATTTTGTTCCAAACAAATTGCAGTCCAGATTCTTTAATCTTTGAATCTAAAACAGCAAGAGCTTTTTTAAGTGTCTTCTCTTTCGTAAAACTTAAAATATCTTCATATGACGGGTCGGTAAAATCCGAACGTAAAAGCCACAATTTTATCTTGGCTTCAGTTAACAACTTCTCATCCACCTCTTCTCTGCTTTCTTGTTTTTTATCTTTATCTAAACCTAAAAGTTCTTTCAAAGTTTGAGCAGGTCTTCTAAATTCAAAACGCAAAAAAATCTGCTCCGCTTTTTTTATATCTACCCTCTCGCTCCATTTTTGCTTTTGTTTTTCAAATGTTACCGGAGCGTCAACCCTTATGGTCGCAAGCATTTTTGAAAAATAAGCTTCTTGTTTGTGCTCCAGCAATAAATTTTTAATCCGAGGCGTTATTTTCAGTTTTGCAAGCCTGCTGTCGTTATTCTCAAGAGCTTTGTAAATATTGTCCAAATCTCCAAACTCGGAGACCAGCT
This sequence comes from Patescibacteria group bacterium, assembly GCA_015491135.1. Classification (GTDB taxonomy): domain Bacteria; phylum Patescibacteriota; class Minisyncoccia; order Phycocordibacterales; family UBA2100; genus S143-145. The sequence goes on from WFWK01000080.1 coordinate 1,834, forward strand.
TTTGCGCCGTTTTCTCACCAATGCCTGGGACTCCCGGAATATTGTCCGACTTGTCTCCACAGAGACCTTTAAAATCCGGCAACAAAGAAGGCAAGAAACCGAAGCGTGCAACCACCGCTTTCTGATCATACAAAACTGTGTCTTTCAGCGTTCTTTTTAAGGTATAGACCATCACTTTTCTGTCATCTACAAGTTGCAGTGTGTCCATATCTCCAGAGGCAATGATAATTTCATCAAAATCGCCACTTTTTTTAAGCGAGTTGGCAAGGGTGCCCAATATATCATCGGCCTCAAACCCTTCCGCCTGATAGATAGGAATACTTAATGCATCAAGTAATTCTCTTGATTTGTTTATCTGCTCAATCAAATCATCTTCAGCTTTTTTGCGTGTCGCTTTGTATTTCTCATAAAGTTCGTGTCTGTATGTTGGCTTGGGAAGATCGTATGTCGCAGCTATATCATAGGGCTTTAAGTCCTTGAGGATATTTAAAATCATGCTTACCACACCAAAAAGCGCCCCGGTGGGCTCTCCACTACTGGTATGGAAGTTTGGAAGCGCATGATAAGCGCGATGTATTATCGCGTGCGTATCCAACAGAACAAGGCGCTTTTTGCTCATAAAAACATAATAGCATGCGAGCACCCCCTTACAAACTCAAAGAAAACTCTCTTGTATTCTCATCTATGGTTTTCAGTTTTATCTTTAGCATTTTCTCAGGCAGAAACTCTCTCAGATTCTCCGGCCATTCTATAAAAACGAGATTATCCTTGTTTGAAAAAATTTCTTGAAACCCCAAAGGGTCTGCTGATTCCCCCTCTATACGGTAAGCGTCTATATGATAGAGCTTGCTCCAAGGTGAAGTGTTGTTTGCTATGTCGTAGACTTTAAAAATGTTAAATGTGGGGCTTAAAATTTTATTTTCAATTTGCAAAATTTTGCCAACAGCTTGCACAAAAGAGGTTTTTCCAGCGCCCAAATCACCAAACAGAGCGACTGTGTTTATCTCTTTTTGTTTTAAAAAAGAAATTATTTCCAATGCAAGGTTTTCAAGATCTTGTTTTTCCACTCTCTTTTTCATATCAACATATTATACGAAAGCTCCACATGCTACAATATATCCATGGTCACCTTTGATGACAAAAAACAACAAGAAAAACTCCAAGATCTGTACCAAAAAGAAGAGGAGGAGCTTGCAAAAGCCCTGGCACCAAAATATGGTGTCTCCTACGTTGACCTGACAAGAATTTCAATAGATACGGACGCTTTGCGTCTTATCCCGGAGGAGAGGGCACGATCAGCCGAGATAGCGCCGTTTAAAAAAATAGGAAAAAAACTTTTTGTTGCCATGCGCGCCCCAAACAGGGCGGATTCTTTAATGGAAATACAAAATCTGGAAAGATTGGGTTATTTGGTCAGAAAATTCATAGCATCTACGGCCTCTTTGGAGCATGCCTGGGAGCATTACAGCGACCTCTCGCACGCCAGCGCAACAGAGGGTGGAATTTTGCACATTGCCAACGATGAAATCCAAAAAACGATGGACACTCTCAAAAGCGTTGACGACTTGATAGAAAAAATTAAAAAAGTTTCAAAATCAAAAGATGTACACAAAGTTACCAAGGTTTTGGAAATTCTTTTGGGGGGTGGTTTGGCTCTTGATGCATCTGATATTCATATAGAACCGGAGGAAGACGGGGTGCGTGTGCGTTTTCGCTTGGACGGAGTGCTCACAGACATAATGGACATGGATTTTGATACATACAAAAAAGTGATATCGCGCATAAAGCTTTTATCTGGAATGAAGCTAAATCTCAACAATATTGCTCAAGACGGAAGGTTTAGCGTAAAAGTGGGCAAAACCGAAATAGAGATAAGGTCGTCTATCATTCCGGGAGCCTATGGTGAGACGGCGGTTATGCGTCTTTTGAACCCTGAGAAAATAATGCTCACTTTGGATAAGCTCGGAATGGATGATTTTTTGGTGGAAATTTTCAAAAGAGAAATAAGAAAACCAAATGGAATGATACTAAACACCGGTCCCACCGGATCCGGTAAAACCACAACGCTTTACGCTTTCTTGCGTGAAGTAAACAAACCCGGAACAAAAATAATAACTCTTGAAAACCCGATTGAGTATCACCTGGAAGGAATTGTTCAAACTCAAATAAGCAAAAACTATACTTTTGCATCCGGACTGCGCGCAATCCTGCGTCAAGACCCGGATATTATAATGGTTGGTGAGATACGCGACCATGAAGTTGCCTCAACTGCGGTACATGCGGCACTCACGGGACACTTGGTATTCTCAACTTTGCACACAAACAATGCTGCGGGTACTTTCCCCCGCCTTATTGACATGGGAATAGATCCGGAAATTTTGGGTTCGGCTGTGACACTTACAATGGCGCAACGTCTGACGCGCAAACTCTGTCCCTATTGTCGTCGCGCCACAGTCGCAGAAGGAAAAGATAAAGAAATCATAGACAGACTTCTTGCCGGCATCCCAAGACCTGATGACCTGCCACCGAACAGAGAGATTATCTGGGAGCCTGTTGGATGTGACA
>WFWK01000081.1 GCA_015491135.1 Patescibacteria group bacterium
GACAGGGCCCTTAAGAAAATGGCGCGCTCTTCTCAGTCTACATCAACCCCTTGTTCCGTTGAGTATAAAGTTTTAAATGATTTTGAATATTTAATCTCTTCTTATTTAGCACCCGAACTTACGTCACTTTACAGCCAACTTGAAACTTTATCTGAAGAAAAAAAGATAAGTGCAAAAGAAAAATACTATACAGAAAAAATGCTTGATGATATATCCCAGAATTTGGGAGCTCTCTCAGGCTATGGCGAGTTTAAAAGAACGATAACATTTACAACAATACTTAAACATCCGCTCCTGACAAAAACCGTTCAGTCCAAGTTATATTCTCTCTGGAAGGTTAAAAAACAGGTAACCGATAATTTAAAAAACAGAAGAGATCAAAACAAATGCACACTTGAGCTTGCGCAAGAGCAGAGAAAAACCGAGATAGTCTCGGGAGCGTGTGAGTCCAAACAAGCGTGCCTCACCACTTTTCAAGGTGGTGGCTGTTATTCTTACTGTTGCAAAAGCAGAGCCCCGGAAGGGAGTAGGCAGGCTGCGCAATTTGTTCCGCCATCATGGTGTGAACAGTTAACTCCGAGTGATGCCAAATCTCAAACACTGGAGGATAAGTGCAGAAATTTAGCTTTCAGGAACGCAAACAGAGCACAGTGTGAAAGTTTGTGTCCAAACGATATGTTGCCGTGGTGTATAAGCAAGAGCCCAACATCGGATAATGGATTTTTAAATGACGAAAGTAAATGGAGCCCAAAGTCTTGGTACGAGAAGTTTTTTGGCTCCAAAGACAACACTCCGGAAAATGAAAAAACCGTATCCGACAATGATAGTGAACGCAAAGATAATTTTCCGTTTAAAACAGGAGAGACGGAAGACCCTCTGGCAACAGTTCAAGACAGTACATCAAAAGCAGAAGAGTTTGCCAAAGATTTGCCCGACTCTTACGACAGAGAAACATATATAGAAAAGTTTAAAGAATGCGAAAAAGGTGGCACGATACTCGCATCATGTGATGCTATAGCCAAGTCATATGCAAAAAGTCAGTGGCAAAAGAAACGACAACAAATTGTAGAAAACGCCGAAAGAATAGCCAGTTCTCTCTCAGGTAAGTATGAAAAAGAAAAATTCATACAAACTTATACAAACTGTATATCAGAGGGAACAAACAGCATTTTGTGTGAATCTATAGCAAGGAATAAAGCCTTAAACCAGGACACAAAAGAGGGCTTAAACATCCTTGAAGCTTTTGGAGTAAATGAAAGATTTGAGCAACAACAAGACCAAACTCAAGTTTCCGATGAAGTGCAACTGAAAACAAAAAAATGGTGTTCTGCCATAACTGGCAAATGCACTGACTCTTACGATGAATGTTCATGGTTGTGTTTTTCAAAAACAGAGACAAAAACGGTAACCAAAAAACAAGCCCTGGATTATTATTTAGGCAAACTCTCAGAGTATCACGACAAAGAAACTTTTGAAAAAGCTTTCGGTGAGTGTACAAGTAAAGACATTAACTATTGCTACTCAATCGCCTCCGGCAAAGCCTATGCAAAATGGAAAGAGCTGAAAGAGCAACAACAAATGCAACAAGCATTAGCTGATACCGAGCATGAATTTCAAAAACGTTATGAAGCTGAAACTTATTACAATCCGGAAGATTTTTATAAAGATGACAGAAGTAAACAATGTGAGAACGGAGGCGAATGTGATAAGTTTGGTTATACTGCTGAACCTGCACCTGAGCTAGCTGATAACAACAAAGTAGAAAAAATACAAGACAGAATTCCAGTGCCAAATGAAACACGAGATGAACAGTCCGCATATTTTGGAGGGCAAGATGGTGATTTAGACCCTCAAGGTGATGATGAAGAAAATGATAATACAGGCAGGCGTTATGCTTGGAACTTTTTGGATGCAAAAACTGCCGAACAAGCGGTAAAGGATGGGAATAATTTCTGTGGAGGTTCAATATTTGGGGGGGTAAATTGTTATCCCACTGAAAATGCATGTAAAAATGCTGGAATGAAAAATTGTACCAATGTAACCAAATACGATTTGGGAGTCAATGTTCGTACCGATTATCTTTTGGATAGGGGACATCTGGAAGTTTCTGATGTTCCGACAGATCGACCATATTGTGGAAACATAGATACTGTACTAGCAACTGCCTATGCGTGTTATAAAGATAAGCAATCTTGTAGCCGTTTTGCACAAAACTGTAAATTGTACAGAAAAGCAGTTGGTGGAACCCCAACAAATACTGCTGTGCAACCTGCAGCCGCCAAACAGCCGGCCCTTACACCAAACCCTATACAAACACCACCACCTTCAAAATGTCCTCCAAACAGTACAATTCAAGGCGACACTTGTGTATGTGATACAGGTTACGTAGCTTTCGGCAAGGATTGTATTAAACAAACCGGGGGTAATCCGGTAAACAACACAAAAGATAACACAAATACGCAAAACAACTCTCAACTTCAAGGGTTGATTGCGAAATACCGACAAGCCCTTGCAAGACAAAAAGCCGAATTTGAAAAAGCGTGGGCGCAAAGACAAGCTGAACTTAAAAAAATACTTGAACAACAAAAAAAGAAATACGAGGAACAACTTAAAAAGATGCAAGAACAAATGCAAAGGTTAACTCAAGCACAAAATCAACGCCCTCCGCAGAGAATAACACCACCACCATTTAGACCGCCACAAGATGGTAGAGAAAAGCAACGTTACCCAATTACTTGCTCACTATCTTTAACAAAGCAAGAAATAAAGGTTGATGACACTGTTGCTGTTAAATGGAGCGCTGAGCCGGTATTTGCCGTAAAAGAAGCTACTCTTTCGTATTACGACGACACGCACAATAAAAAAACAGAGCAGGTATCAGCATCCGGTATTAAAGCTATAACGCCCAAAATAGCCGGAAACTACGCCGCAACCTTAAGCGCAAAAAGCATATCCGGAGAGAGTTGTTCCGAGATGATTGAATTTGCCGTTCAGCCAAAAGAGCAAACAAGTTCTAGTTCAACAAAACAAAGCACAAATGTACAGTATTTTGTACATGAGGTTACACCAAAAATACAGCAAACTTGGTTTGCACCTCGTATACCGCAAGAGGAACAACGAGATTTCGCGCGCATATATATAGCGCCAAATCCGATATATCAAGGTGAGAAAGCCATTAT
>WFWK01000082.1 GCA_015491135.1 Patescibacteria group bacterium
TACTTTACCTATACCTAAAAATCTTATAAGAAGAAGACCAAAGGTTAAAATCACTCCAACTCAGGAAGATGAAATTCCGGAGTTGGCGCCTGATACTGTGCGCGCGATTTTTCTCGGCGGTGTTGAGGAAGTGGGTCGTAATATGACCGCAGTGGAATTTAACGATGACATTTTTGTTATTGATTCCGGTTTTATGTTTGAAGATGAGGAAAGGCCAGGTGTGGACTTTTTTCTGCCAAATACCAAATATCTTGAAGACAGGAAAGAAAAAGTAAGAGCAATGATAATAACACATGCCCACCTTGATCACATTGGGGCCATTCCTTTTATTTTGGAACGTATAGGCAATCCGCCGATTTATGCAAACGAGCTTACCGCCGTCATGATAAAAAAGCGCCATGCGGAATTCCCTCACTTGCCGGAGCCAAATATTAAAATCGTAAAAGGAGGAGAAACCGTTCGTATTGGCGCGCTTCCCGTAACTTTCTTTGATACCACTCACACGATACCCGATTCAATGGGTGTGATTATAAAAACACCTTTTGGAGGAGTTACAATAACCGGAGACATTAAACTTGACCACGTTGACGGAAAAGTAATGGAAAGCGAAAAAAAGCATTTTGAAGTGTTCAAAAAAGAAAAAATTCTTCTTTTGATGATGGATTCCACAAACGCTTGGAAACCCGGTTGGTCAATACCCGAATGGAAGGTGTTTGAAACTTTTGACAAAATTTTGGAAGAGTCAAAAAACAGGCTCATAATAGGAACATTCGCATCTCATCTTGAACGTGTAATTCACGTCATAGAAAAGGCGGAACAGTTAGGGAAAAAAGTAATCATTGAAGGGCGTTCAATGAAAAACAACCTAGCAATAGCTCAAGAGCTGGGTTACTTGAAAGTAAAGAAAAATACCATTATCCCGGCCGACCAAATAGAGGAATACCCGGACAGCAAGATAGTAATTCTTACAACCGGAGCTCAAGGTGAAGAGTTCGCCGCTTTAACCAGAATTGCTAACAAAACGCATAGATACATAAAATTGAAAGAAACAGATACCATTGCTCTTTCCTCGTCAGTTATTCCCGGAAATGAAATAGCGGTTCAAAAATTGCGTGATATGCTTGCAAGACAATGTCATAACATAATAACGTATCAAACAAGCGACATTCACGCTTCGGGACACGGAAACGCGGAAGAAGGAAAATGGATTATAAAAACCATTAAACCGAAATTCTTCACTCCCCACCACGGATTTTACTTTATGTTGAAGGCAAATGTTACAAACGCCGAAGAAGTTGGGGTTCCGCTTGAAAATTCCGTCATACCGGATAACGGAACTATAGTTGAGATAAGAAATAAGGGACAGGAAATTGTTAAATTACAAGAGAAAGCTCCGTTTAAACCGAAAATAGTTGAAGGATATCAGGTAAAAGATATCCAAGAGGTTGTGATAGCCGACAGGAAGGCGCTAGCTCAAGACGGTATGTTTGTTATTGTCACAACCGTAAATATGCGAACTGGAAAATTGCGCAAATCTCCCGATATTATCTCGCGCGGTTTTGTGTACCTGCGCGAATCACGCGAGCTTTTAGATCAAACTCGTCTTATAGCAAAAAGAATTGTTGAAGGAGCGTTTGCGCGTTCAAAAACAGTTGATATAGATGCGCTAAAAGCCGAGCTTACCCGTGAAATTTCCCGTTTCCTGCTTCAGCAAACTCACAAAAACCCGATAGTTATCCCCGTTGTAGTTGGAGTATAAATTGTGCTCTAGAGAAAGCGTGTTACAATACGAACATGACAGCGACAAGAATAAAGTTTTATTGGTATCAAAAAAGTCTCCTGCGGACGGGACTTTTTTGATGCAGTCGCACTCTCCATCACAAAAGCCCCTTCCGCAGGAAGGGGTTTGTTCTTTCCAAACCTAAAGGAGCAAAGCAAATGCAAAATGTGCGTAAAACCTGCCCTGAGTGTCAAAAAGAGGTTCCTGAACAAGAAGTGAACTGCTTTGGCAAATGTATAGATTGTGAAGCAAAAGCAAATCCCGGCAGATTAAAAAGCATGTTATACGCAGACTGCTACACTCCAGATGTTAAACCTCCCAAAGGGTGGTAATACAAACGGGCGCTTTTTGCGCCCGTTTTACATGCTCGTTTCCAAAACAATTTTTAAACGAGTCTAATTGGTATCTCTCAGTTTGAAAGCTACAAGCGCCCCGAGCAAAACAAAGACTCCCAAAGCTGAAAAAAGAAAACCGAATGAAGCGAAAGAGAATATCAAAACCCCGAACAAAGAACCAGTAATGTTAGCTAGCGGGTAAAGCGCTCTGAATGCTGTTATGGTCTCAGTGTCTGTACCGTCTACATGTTTGAAAAAGTAACTTTCCGTAACAGTTGAGACAAACGCCGCTCCCACTCGCGTAAAAACCAAAACCGAAGCTACCAAAACAAAAGATACAAAAGAAAGATAATCTAAAGAGCCAAACAAAACCGTGGTAGTCGCCATTATAAGAAAACCCAAAACCATCATTTCTTTCTCCCCTATTTTGTCAGCCAAAAACCCTACAGGAACGGTAAGCACAATAAACGGCAAAAGCATAATCGGCAAAATAAAACCAACCTGCTCAAGAGAAAATCCCAAATGTTCTACCAGATAAACCGAAGTGTACAAAACCATAACACTGTAGAAAAAATACAAAACAAATTGCGCAAAAAATATCTTTTTTATATCGTCTTGGGCTTTGAAAATCTTAAACAAATGCTTGAAGCGCAAAACACGAAAATTTCTGTCTGCCGGGAAGAGCCTTCTTTTTAAAAACACCAAAAGCAAAAACGGCAAAAAAAGTGCAACACTTCCCAAGTACAAAGCTGAAAAATCTCCCCCTTTTACAAGCTGACCACCCAAAAACGGACCGGCAACAAAAGCTGTGTTTGCCATCATCAAAAAAAGCGCTCTTTGCACTCCGGTGTGTTTCTCCGATGTATTTGACTTCTCCATTAAGGTATCAAGCAATACGACAATTGCCGCTGAAGGTATGGCTGATAAAATCAAAGCCCAAACCGACAAAGTTTTCCCACCCAAAGCAACAAACAAAAAAGAGATAAGATACAAAAAAGAATAAATCATCGCCGATCGGCGAAGGCCCAAAGCTTTAAATATATAAGAGGTCACAAGAAAAGAGAAGAAAGCAAAAATGGCACTTAAAGACAATATTATTGAGATTTGCTCTATTGAAAAACCCAAACTGTCAAGAAAGTTTGCCGTAAAATATCCTACAGTGGCCAGCTGAAAAGAAAAAATAAAATTCAAAACATAAGCCAGCCCTCTCATTTTTTTGTTATATGTTGCTGTATGTGGCAATACCATAGTTATTTATTAAATATTTTTATAAATAACATCTTTTCTTTCAACAACAACTTCCCAACCTCTTTTTTTGGCCTCCAAGTATAAAATTTTGTTAGGATTAAACGCTATCGGTCTTGTAACCTTCTCAAGCATTGCTATATCACTGTGTGTATCACCAACGGCAACTGAACGCTCCGGGTCTATGTTAAGACTTTCATCTTGAAACACCCTTTCAACTATTTTGCCTTTGTCAAAAATCAGCTCCTTGTTTAGAATCTGCCCGGTAAATACATCTTCATCTATTTCAAACATCAACCCGTAAACCTTATCAAATCCGTAACTCTCAGCAAACAAATCCGCCGCGATTTTAGAAGAATGCGTAATTGCAATCAAAAAATATCCTTCATCCTTCAGCTCTCTTATCAAGTCTCTTGTGAAGCGATAAACCCTTTTGTCTCTTCCTGCTAAGGAATCTTTAACCGCCTTGTAGAAGTCCTCAACCCTTACCCCGGCGATATAGTCGTTAAAACCCTTAACCAAGACATCCAAATAATCCTGATAGCTCCCCTCTCGATTAAGCCATCTTTCATACTTGGGCTTTGCCTTCTCTTTGATAATCTCGGGCAAAAGCCCTCTTTCTATCATCAAATCAACATATACCAAAAACAGACTCCATCTAAACAGTGTTCCGTCTATATCAAAAAAAGCCACTGGTCTTTTCATGCTTTAAATATAACAATTTAAAATGAGCTTAACAACAAGCTTCTTGTAAAAAATAAAGAAAAGAATATAATCATCTCCTTATGGAAAGCGCATATCCAATATTGTCGGTTTTGTTTTTGATGACTGTCTCGGTGTTTGCATACGTTCTTGCAAGACGTATAAATTTTCCTTATACGCTTTTTTTGGTTTTTATCGGAGTCGTGCTGGTTCCCCTCTCTTATACCGATTTGTTTTCATTTCTTCAAACATTTAAACTGACACCCGAGCTCTTGTTTTATGTCTTTTTGCCAACGCTTCTTTTTGAGGCAGCATACAATATAAAACTTAATCAACTTGTTAAAAATATAAAACCTATTGCCTCTTTAGCTGTTGTGGGCCTACTTATAAGCGCGTTTGTTACTGCGATTTTACTAGATTTTGCATTGAAACTTTTTGAAATTCAAATTCCTTTCATGGCCCTTTTGCTTTTTGGTGCAATTATATCGGCAACCGATCCTGTTGCTGTTATTGCAATGTTTAAAGAATACGGAGCACCCAAAAGGCTAGCTTTAATTTTTGAGGGAGAGAGCCTGTTTAATGACGGTACTGCTGTTGCCCTTTTTCTATCCGTTTTATATCTAATAAAAGAGGGAGAACGCATAACTTTAGCTACCATGCCACAGATCGGTGCCAAATTCACGGCAATGATAATTTTAGGGTTTGCAATAGGAGTCATCAGCGGTATTTTATTTTCCAAACTATTGGATTTTGCCAAAAGCAGACACTTGCAGGTAACCTTAATGCTCGTATCCGCCCATTTAACTTTTCTTTTATCTGAATTAATATCTCATCATCTGCAAGAATACTCGAACTTTCTGGGCATATCACCGATTATAGCAACCGCAACCGCTGCAGTTGTTCTCGGAAACTATGGAAGATACAAATTGCCTCATGAAGTTGAAGAGTACGTAAATAATTTATGGCACTACTTTGCGTTTCTTGCAAACTCGCTGGTTTTCCTTCTGTTGGGATTGATTATAGCTGGATTAAATATAAATTACTCCGAGGTGATAATACCGGCAACTCTGGCTATTGTATCTGTCATAATCGCAAGAGCGATAAGTGTGTACCTGCCTTTGTCTTTAACCTCAAACGATATACCAAAAAGTTGGCAACACTTGCTTGCATGGGGTTCTCTGAGAGGGGCGCTTGCCGTGACCATGGTGTTGCTTATTCCAAACGATATTTCAATTGCTAATTGGCCTTTTGAAACCCCTTTTAAAAACTGGATGATGGCGATGGTGATTTTGTCCATATTTTTCAGCCTCTTTGTAAAAGGACTCACTATTCCCAAAATGATGAAAGCATTTGCTTTGGTTGGTAAATTAACGGTAATAGAAAAGCTTGAATATTTGCTGGCAAAAATTTACGCATATTCAAATGTTCTTTCAGAACTTAAATATTTACGCAATTTTGAATTTATCCAAAACGAGGATTACAAATCAAGAATTAAAAAATATAAAACCGAATTGCAAAAAACAGCTCTCAAGCTGGCAAATGAAGCTAATAAGCACAAAAATAAATTTCTTACTATTCTTCATTACTTTGCGGTGGGCATTGAAGAAGAATTACTTAAAGAATTATATGCCAAAGGAGAGGTTACCGAGAAGGGCTACAAGAAATTCTTACAAAAACTTGATGCGCAAAAGATTGAGCTTCAGCAAGAAAAAGGGAGTGTATCAAGCTTTGATAATATTTTCTACAGCGACTTAATTGAAAAAATATTGCATTTCGGAAAATCAAATGCGACTTTAAGTTTAAATGACAAATATCTCTACTATCGGGCTTTATTTTTATCTGCCAAAAAAGTGCAAGATGCACTCTCAAACATTAAAAAAACCTTGCCTGAAGATGAATTTATTTACAAATCAATAGAAACACTCAACAAACACTACAAAAAATTTGCTCAAAAAAGCTTTGAAAAATTGCAAAAACTGCTGAATGAAAATGAAAAACTCTTGGTTGTGTATCAAGATGCAACCGAAAACGAGCTAAAAGACAATATAAGAAATACAATATTAAAACTTAAAAAACAGCATTTGATAACCGGCAAAGTAACACAAAGTCTGCTGGGAGAATTTAAATGTGAAAAAGAATAGGGCTTCTATTTATTTTGATTTGGGCCACACATCAGAAGCTTTAGGATATATCTTTGTCAATTCATGATCTTTGCAATCATGTTTTTTAGCCGGGCAGACGTATCTGCCATAAAGCACAAAACCGTTGTTTATGTATTTCCAATACTTCTTTGGAATTAACTCTTCAAGACATTTTGCTATTTTGTTAGGGTTTGGACTATCACATAAATCAAATTTCAGAGCAAACCTTCTCACGTGAGTGTCAACCGCAATTCCTTCCCAAATATCAAAAAGCTCACCCAACACCACATCGGCCGTTTTAAAAGATACCCCGGGCAACTCAAGCAAAGCGTTTCTTTCCTTCGGTACTCTGTTTTTGTATTTGTGACAGATTATCTCAGCCGTTTTTAAAATATTTTTTGCTTTGTTTCTGTAAAATGAGAGTTGGTTTATCATTTTTTCAAACTCACTTTGAGAGAGTTTCGCAAAATCACAAGCTGTTTTATATTTTTTAAAAATCTCTTTTGTTACTTCGTTTACTTTTTTATCCGTCGCTTGCGCCGAGAGTATTACCGCCACCAAAAATTGAAATTGAGTTTTGTATTTTAACTCGCTTTTCGGATTTGGGTACATTCTCTTGAGGGCGCGCGCTATCTTGAGCGCCCTTTCTTTTCTTTCTTTGGTTTTATCCATTTTTGAACTCTTCTTCAACTTGTTTCGCCACTTGCTTTACTTTCTCCTCTTCTTTCTCAACTCGTTTTTGCTCCTTTGAAATGGCCGAGTCCACCAAATATCTTTTATGATGCACATCCATCAAAGAAAAAGCCAACATACTTGCAAAAACTATTCCAACAACATTAACCAAAAACATAACAAGCGCTCCGGCGGTAATCTTTACATCAAAATGCGCTATTCCTATTCCGACCGTTGCCAAAGGAGGCATCAAAGAGACCGCAACAGCAAC
>WFWK01000083.1 GCA_015491135.1 Patescibacteria group bacterium
AAGCGTAAGGTAGACATCTCTTGCCAGTTTTTCTTCCTCATGCATAAAAGTAAGGGTTTCCTTGTCTTTTTCTGTTATAGGAAGGAGTGGAGAGTTTTTAAGGGCTTCAAGCTCTTGTGCGCGGTGAGCTTCTCGTTCTTTTCCTCTTTGTCCTCTCATTCCTTGCTCATAACCACGCCCGTGTTCACCTCGCATACCTCTTTTGTGTTCTTGATCCCTCTTTTCACCTTGCATTATACGCCCGTATCCTCGGCCTCTTTGCTCACCTTGCATACGTCCGTATTCGTGGTCTTCTTGACCTCCTCTTTGCATTTGCCGTTCTGCTCTGCAAGTTGCATCACCTCTGCATCCTTGGCCGTATCCTCCGTGTCCGTAAGCTAAAGTGTCTGAACTAAAAGCAAGTGCCGATCCAGCTGCAACAAATATAAATGCTGCAGAACTTAACGCAATTATTATTTTTTTATTTTTCGTATTTTTCATTGTCATAGGCCTTTTTATTATTCCTTAATTATAAGTTACAAGTTATAACACTTTGCAAGCCACTTTTTGCTTGCTACTTATTACTACGCAAAGTTTTAGAAAATATTTCATTTTTTATTTTTTCCCACCTGCATTTTGCGTTCGTGCACCTTTTAAATTTTCTGTGTTTTATAAACTCATCTGGGTCTACCCCTAGGGATTTTAGAATATCTATTTTTTCTTGCATTTTTTGCTCCTTATAATGACGATACATTGGAAAATGTTTTTGAAGCGCGCTATCGGCTACTCTGCCAAAACCGCTTAAAAACATAGCTGTTCCCAAAACTACAGACACTGCAACTGACAAGATAACAACCAAATAATTATGTTTTTTGTAAGCTCTTTTTGTATGCTTGAAGTTCAGCCAAGCGGAAAGCACAAACAACGCAAGAACAAAAAGCCACAAAAGTGGCAAAAACTCCATTGGGTACTTTACCCCATATTTTTCAAAAAGCTCATACCACGGCCCTGACTCAATCAAAAAATGCCTTATAAATACCGCAAAAGAAGCCGAGCCTACAAATACAGATACAAAAAACATAGCCCAGAAAAAGTAATTTTTGCCGATAAAATAAAGCGCTGGCTTTCTTTTAACCTTACCTTCTTTTATCTTTTCTAAAACTTTATTTTTCAAATCACTCATAAGCTTTTATTAGATCTTCTATTTGTTTTTTTATTTTTTCTTTGGCTCTTCTTATTCTTGTACCCACACTTGAGACGGGCATTTGCAGAATATCAGAAATTTCTTCATAGCTTTTGTTTTCAATAAAGTAAAGCACTAGTGGTTCTTTGTATTTTACAGGCAAAGATTCAAGCGCTTTGTTTATTATTTTTGCATTTTCTTTTTCTTCTAACTGCTTTAGTATATTGTTTTCCTCCTTTAAAGATTGTTCAAGCAATAAGAGATTTTCTTCAAGAGAAACATTTTGGTTTGTGTTTTTGTTTTTTCTCCACAGAGAAATAACTTTATTGTGGGTGATTCTGTATATCCAAGATGAAAATTTAAAACTTGAATCATAAGAATTTATATTCTCATATACAGATAAAAACACTTCTTGCAGGGCATCTTCTCTGTCTTCCTTGTTTATGTTTGATATTCTTCTTATATACCTGTCTAGTTTCTCTTGATACCTATCTATAATTTCAGCTAATGCATCATCATCTGTTTTTAAAAGTTCTGCTAGCTCTTCATCGCTTTTGCTTGAATAATTTTGCATTTTCTAATTTTAACATTTTGTCTTTTGCTCTGAAATAAGCACGCAAATTTAAAAACCCTCCAAATACTGGAGGGTTTTTAATTATCTCCAAAACCAAAGTAAACTTAAAAGCCAAGCTATTAAATCATCTTCTTGTCCGTATTCACGATACTCTTTTTGAGGTTTGTACTCAGGTTCGTTGTGCTCTTTTTTGTATTCTAACTCTTTATATTTATCATTTTCATGATCTCTATCGTTGTAGCGATAATTGCTTTTGTATTCATTTCTTTCATGCTCGAAATATGCGTTAGTGCTTGAGCCGTTTTCTTTGTTGTTACGATCTAGATTTACATTATTCCTGTATTTGTATTCGTATCTATCATCGTCATCATATTTTTTGTATTTGTACTCATGGTCATCATCGTCATCGCCCTTATGTTTGTACTCATATTTGTCGTCATCGTCGTATTTTTTGTACTTGTACTCATATCGGTCATCGTTGTCGTTCTTGTACCCGTATTCATACCGGTCGTCATCGTCATGTTTTTTGTATTTGTAATAACCGTCATCATATTCATATTTATAAGGCGAAGCAATGCTTACATAAGGCACAGCTACAATAAATGCCGCAAAAAGCGCAAATGCTAATATCTTATTTTTTGTGTTTTTCATACGACAAAATTAAACTTATAATTTACCTTCACTTATATATTACGCTTTACATAATAAATTATTTCATTTTTAATCAGGAAATTCAATGATTATGTAATGCACTTTTACTTTTCCGCATAAAGCTCTGTATTCCCATTTTTGTCAAACGAGTAAATTCTGAAAGTCTCGGTCTTGGGTCCCGGCATGCCAGGTGAACCAATGGGCATTCCCAGCAAAGTGATGCCATAAACGCTTTTGTCAGAGACAAACTTTTCAAACACATCAAGCGGCACATGCCCTTCCGATACTCTTCCATCAGGCAAAACTACGCTGTGGCAACTTGCTTTGTCTTTTGGAATTCCGAGTTTTTCTTTTTTAAGTGCAAGTTGTCTGTCTTTAACTACATTTACTTTATATCCGAGTTTTTCAAGCTCATCTTTATACAAATCGCAACACCCGCAACTTGGACTTTTATACATTGTAAGCTCCGCTTTGTAGCTTTTTTCTGTTTGCGCTTTATTGTTTGCCTCATTTGCCACAAAGAACATTCCCGCACCCAGGGTAAACAATACAAAAATCGCTATCGCTATAAATTTTTTGGTACAAGGGTAGATAACTTTGCTAAAATATCTCTAAAACCCTTGTATGACAAAGCCAAAAAAGATTTTA
>WFWK01000084.1 GCA_015491135.1 Patescibacteria group bacterium
AAAACAGCAAAAACAAATTCGCGAACTTGCAAATAGGCAAACAAGGTTTGAGGCGACCGTTGTTGGAATAGCTTCGGTAGGTAAAAATTACTTTCAAATACCGATTGAAATTGACGGGATCAAGCTTCTGTTGTTTACGGATAAAAGATTCTCTTTTGGAGATGTTATTGAAATTGAAGGAGGACCTTCTTTTCCAAAAAAGTTTTTAAATAAGCAGACAAATAAAGAGTTTAATTACGAGGAGTTTTTAAAGGGGAGAGGGTATCATGGTATTTTTCGTTTTCCGCGTGCAGAGTTGCTTGCAAAAGGAGGTGGAGCAAAAGTGTTTTTGATAAACAAAATTGAAAATACAGTTTTTAACTTTAGAGAGAAAGTGTCAGACAAGCTTTATTCCTACACTGCTCCTGTGGCTCTTGGAATGACCATAGGAGACAAAGCGCAAATAGATGAAAAAGTAAAGGCGAATTTAGTTAAAAGCGGTCTGGTTCATTTGGTGGTGCTCTCCGGTGGGAACATAGTTGCTCTTATAGGGTTTTTATTTGTGCTTTTCAGATACATTTTCAACTACAGCTTTGCCGTTTTTGCCACTTTGGTTTTGGTTGCTGTTTTTGTTTTTGCGGTTGGCGCTGACGCACCTGCAGTGCGCGCCGGGATTATGGGTGTTATTTCTCTTTTGGCGATTTTTAATTTTGCACAGGTGAACCTGGGCAGATCTCTTTTGTTTGCCGTGTTTGTTATGTCTGTTTTTAATCCGTTTATCTGGCTTGATGTTTCGTTTCAGTTTACGCTTATTGCAACGGTTGCGGTTGTCTTTGGTACTCCGATTTTGAGCATGTTTTTTTGGTATTTGCCGACTGTCTTAAAAGAGGTTGTCTCAGCCACAGTTGCGGTGCAAACTGCTCTTTTCCCACTTTTAGCTTATAAGATGGGAGTTATCTCTTTAGTTGCTCCGTTGGCTAATATTTTTGCAGTTCCTTTAGCTCCGGCTGTTATGTTTTCAACCTTTGCGATCTCTATTCCACCCATTTCGCAGCCAGCTTCTTTTATAAGTAATACTTTGGTTGAATTTATAATTGCGGTGGCAGAATTATTTGCAAACATTCCTTTTTCGGTTATACATTTTGAAAAATTCTCTATTTATCTTGTATTTCTGTGGTGGGCTCTGCTTATTTTTATATGGTTTGTACTAAAAGAGCCAAAATGCGAGCAGATACAAACAGACCGCCTCAGTACAGAGTACTGAGGCGGTCTGTTTTCAAAATATATTTACTACAAGCGATTTGCTACTACTTCCCAGTTTACGGCTTTCAAGTATGCATTAACATAATCGCCTTTTTCAGCCGGTGTGTAATCAACCATAAAAGCATGCTCCCACATATCAAGAGCAAATATAATTTCGGTGCCAGAGAGCATTCCAAGCTCATGGTCGGAAACCCAGCTTATCAAATACCTGCCCGTTTTAGGGTCTTTGTGCAGAATTGTCCAACCGATTCCACGTGTTAGAGCAACTTCTTTTATTTTTTCAAAAAATTTCTCGCTTCCTCCGAAGTGCTCTTGCAAAAAACTCTTCAGTTTCTCTGGCATCTCTTTTGTTCCGTCTTCAAGTTGTTCAAAGTAATACTCGTGCAGACGCATCCCGTTGAACTCAAATCCTAGCCTGCGACGAACTTCCATTTTTGCGTAAGAGAGATCATTTTCACTCTCCAGTTTGTCTAGTTGCTCAAGCAAAAGGTTAACGTGAGTCACATAACCTTTGTAAAGTGCCAAATGAACATCAATTTGTTTTTGTGATAGGCCGGTGATATTCTCCGGCAGGTTAAATGTTTTTGCTTCGTAATTCATGTTTTATTGTTATTTTATAATTGCTATTATATTACATCATGTTTCTCAAAAAGTGGAGTTTTATTTTTGTGTTGCTTACCATTTTGTTTGTTGCAATATTTCTTCACTTTCAAACCGCCAAAACAGAAGCCAAAGTTATATTTTTAGATGTCGGACAAGGAAATGCGGTACTTTTTTCAGATGGGTATACAAACATTCTCTACGATGGTGGTCCAAGCAAAACAAGGCTACATAATAAACTAAACAAACACCTGCCTTTTTTAAACAGAAAAATAGATTTGCTTGTTTTGTCCCACCCGGACAAAGACCATATTGAAGGGGTAATTGAAGTGTTGAAACATTTTCCAGTAAACTTTGTGCTTTTAAATGACAATGTATCCGATACTCCGGTTTATGAGGAGTTGCAAAAAGTTATAGATGAAGCAAAAAACAAGGGAGTCGTTTTTATTTACCCCAAAGCAGGGCAAGAGTTTTCAGTCGGTAATTTTAAAATCGTAACACTTTGGCCTGACAGAAGTATGAAAACAGTTCTCTCTAACAATTCGTCTGTTGTTTTAAAAATATACTATGGTAAAAACAGCGTGCTTTTATCTGGAGATTTGCCCAAAGAAGTTGAACGATATTTAGCATACAAAGAGGGTAGAGCGCTAGAGAGCAGTATTGTTTTGGCGGGACATCACGGTTCCAAAACAAGTACAAGCAAAAACTGGATAGGATTTGCGAATCCGGAATTTGTTGTTATCTCAGCCGGTAAAGACAATTCGTACGGTCACCCTCACACACAAACCTTAAAAACACTTGAAAAGTTTCAAGTTAAAGTTTTGCGTACGGACAAACAAGGAGATATTAAATTTATATTAACGGGCGAGGAGGTTTATCTTGACGACTAGCTTATAAGCCCTGCTTCCTTCAGCACGGCATAAGCGCCCTTTTTGTTTATGGTTTTTATTGCTTTTGTGGAGAGCTTTAGTGTGAATGTTTTGTTTAGCTCAGGCACGAAAATTCTTTTGCGTTTTAAATTCACCTTGCGACGTTTTTTTCCACAAGGGTTAAACTGAGTAGCACGTGTGCGGTTTGAATACTTACCGCCCACTGCTGATTTTTTGCCTGTTATTTGACACACATTTGCCATGCGCAAGAGTATACACGAAAAAGTTTCTTTGGCAAGAACAATTCCTGCAGAAGATGGCAGTCAGAGTTAATTGTCGCTTTCGGGATCCAGCTGAACTCTTTTTAATTTAAGCAGGTGCAAATGAAAATGCCCGGGTGCCGATTGCGCTTTGGGCAAATTCTCCCATATGGCATCGTAATGCTCACTTGCATAAGTTTTTTTGATTTCGTTTAGCTCCTGTATCTCTTCATCTGTCAGTTTGTCCCAGTTAAAATCAACTTTGCGTTTTGTAAAAATTAAATGATGCACTTCGGCAAAACTATCATAAGGAAAAGCGTTTTTTATTATGACCCAATGCTTAAACTCTGCTATGGGATTTTCAAATTCACCGTCAAAAGGTTTTTTATCTCCACGTCTGAATTGCTCTACGGCTTTTAGATATTTCTCCATTGTCTTTTTTGTGCGAACAAAGGTTATATCTATTTTCTTTTTTACAACCATAAGTTGGCAAAATGATAGCAAAATTTTGTGTAAAGCCCAAAAAACTTGCAAAAAGCACTTCTGTGAGTAATGTGGAATCTATGAAATACAATAAATTACAAAGTAAGAAATTGCTGGCTTTTGTATCGTTTTTTGCAGGTGGGGTATTTTTTGCTTTAGCATTTGCAGGGGTTAATTTTCCTTTTGAGAAAGTGCAGAATACAAAGACAGTCAATTTGCAAAACATTGATTTAAAAGAAGAAGTATCTGTAGAGGCAAGTGTAAAGCCGGAGATTGAACAAGACATTTTCGCGCAAGCAGGTGGCATGCTTTCAAAAGTGTATGTAAAAGAAGGGGATAAGGTTTATAAAGGCCAAACTCTTGCGCACATAGAACAAACAGAAGTCTTGTCTTTGTACAAAGAAGCGCTTGCAAACTTAAACTCAGCAAATTTTTCGTACGAAAAGATAAAAAACGGCGCGCGCAAAGAAGATATAGAGTTGGCGGAGCAAAAACTTAAGCTGGCCAAAGAGAATCTAGATAGCGCAAAACAAGCATATTGCGACAGCTTAAAACAAGGTATTATTACTTTGCAAAACACAGATGTTGAGATTGAT
>WFWK01000085.1 GCA_015491135.1 Patescibacteria group bacterium
ATCATAAACCTATCACGAGAGACTTTGGCGACTACAGATGCCAAGGCTATGGCAACTTCTTTTTCATCACCCTTTACAATTGTTGCGGCTTTGTACTTTTCATCTGCGCTTAAACTGCCGTCAAGCAAAACTCTATCCCCCTTAAGGTAGAGCTTTTGCAACACCAAAGAAACTCCTTCGCTTAGAGCCGACTTTATTCCATGCTTATCTATTTTTGACGCTTGAATAAAAACAACTTCATATTCAGCATTTTGAGAAATCCACTCAAAAGCTTCATTGCGCATTTTCTCGGTCATTTTTTTGGAATCACGCATTGAGAAAGAAAATGGCCAAACAGCATTTTCAACTCTTACCCCGGCCACAGCCAAAGGACCGGCAACCGGACCTCTCCCCGCTTCATCTACTCCAACAATCATACAACCTATTTTATCACAAAGACTAAACCCCGCCCTGGCAAAGCCGGGGCGGGGTTTTTTACTCTTTTTTTATGATATAAAGCGCCACCATGTGGCACTCCTCGGGTGTAACCCGAGATTGCGCATTAGGGCTTTGAACTGACAAAAACTCTGCTATCTGTTTTTGAAGATGTTCTCTTCCTTGTGACGTATCAAAATCTTCAAATCTGCTAGCAAAATGCGCATACGAAGAATCTAATACACAAATGCCTTTCTCCTTAAGAAGGGCGCAAGCGGAACGGAACGCCTTTACATACTTTCTGTTGAGCACCTTATTCATATTTGCCTCCGATTTTGAAGTTTCTCCCTCTTGTGAGTATAATACAAACATGAAATTTTGTCACTTGCATGTACACAGCCACTACTCTCTACTAAACGCCCTTCCGAAAATTCCCGAACTTGTAGCGACAGCCAAACAAGACGGTCAACAGACTCTGGCTCTTACAGATGACGGAAATCTCTATGGAGCTATAGAGTTTTACAAAGAAGCAACCAAAGAGGGAATAAAACCGATAATAGGGGTAGACCTCTACATAGCACCCAGAAGCAGGTTTGACAAAGAACACAAAATAGACAATCGAACAGCCCGCCTTGTTCTTTTGGCAAAGAATAAAAACGGATACGACAATTTGGTAAAGCTTGTAACTTACGGGTTTTTGGAAGGGTTTTATTTTAAACCGCGAGTTGATAAAGAACTTTTAAAACAATTCTCAAACGATGTTTTTGCAATACTACCCTCTTTCTCGGGAGAACATATCACTCATATAAAAAACAATGATTTGCTTAAAGCTCGTGAGGTTTTGGAAGTATATAAAGATATATACGGCAATGATTTGTTTCTGGAAATCACTCATCATCCTGAGATTTTGGGCCACCAAGAAACACAAGAGCAAATAAAAAAACTCTCGGAAGAGTCAAATACTCCTCTTGTTGCCGCACACGATGTCTACTATCTGAAACAAGAGCACAACCTGGCGCGCGAACTTGTCCGCGCAATAGGAAGAGGTAGGCAACTGCTCGGCGATGAAGCCGAAAGGCCGGATGACTTTTCTTTCATAACACAAAAACAGGCCATTGAATATTTTAAAGATACTCCCGAGGCGCTTGAGAACACATTGAAAATAGCGGAGCAATGCAATTTAGAGCTCACCTTGGGACAGTGGATAATGCCCAATTTTCCAAAAGATAAAGGAAAAACATTTGATGAAATGCTCAAAGAAAAAGCCTACGAAGGTGTAAAGACACGAAACATAACCCTTACAGATGAAGTTAAAAAAAGAATAGAGTACGAGCTTGACGTTATAAAAACAAAAGGATACTCAGCTTATTTTCTGGTTGTGGCAGATTTGATGAAGCATGCAAAAGATGTTGGCATCTACACAAACACAAGAGGTTCTGCCGCCGGCTCTTTTGTCTCCTATCTTGTGGGAATTACCACCGTAAACCCGCTTGATTACAATCTACCTTTTGAAAGATTTCTAAATCCGGAACGCCCTTCCGCACCCGATATAGATATGGACATAGCCGATAACAGGCGCGATGATCTTATAGATTATGCCAAAGAAAAATACGGCAAAGACCATGTTGCTCAAATCGGTACTTTCGGTTCAATGGCGGCACGCGCCGCGGTAAGAGACACCGCCCGCGCCTTGGGCTATTCATACAGCGTCGGAGACAGGATAGCCAAGCTCATACCCGAGGGCGCGCAAGGGTTTACCATGACGATAGATAAAGCTCTTGAGATAGAACCGGAGCTAAAAGAGGCTTATGAAAACGACCCTGAAACAAGAGAAATACTTGATCTGGCAAAAATGATAGAAGGGAACGCAAGACATGTGGGGGTGCACGCCGCCGGAGTTGTTATAGCTCCCGGACCGGTTGTAGATTTTGCACCGTTGCAATTTGACCCGAAGGGAGAAGGAAAAATTATCACCCAATATGACATGTACTCTATTGCCGATGAGTACGGCGGTGTGGGGCTTTTAAAATTTGACTTTTTGGGACTTAAGAACTTGTCGGTTTTGGCCGATGCCGTAGAGAGAGTAAAAAAACTTGAGGGAGTGAAAATAGATACTGACAATATTCCTCTTGATGATGAAAAAACTTTTAAAATGCTCTCGTCGGGAAAAACGATGGGTGTATTTCAACTTTCCTCATCGGGAATGACTCGTTGGCTGATGGAACTTCAGCCCACAACAATTCACGATATTAACGCCATGGTGGCGCTGTATCGTCCTGGACCTATGGAGTTTATTCCCGATTATATTGAGCGTAAACGCAATCCGGAGAAAGTAACTTACCTTGACCCGCGACTAGAGCCGATTTTGAAAAATACTTTCGGAATTTTAATCTACCAAGATGATGTGATGATGATTGCCGTTGAACTTGCCGGCTACAGCTGGGGAGAGGCCGACAAATTCAGAAAAGCCATGGGCAAAAAAATTCCCGAGGAGATGGCAAAACAAGAAACAAAATTTAAAAAAGGCTGCATTGAACGCGGGATGAAAAAAGAAGCGGCGGATGAGCTGTGGAATCAGATAAAAACCTTTGCCGCGTATGGCTTTAATAAGTCCCACAGCATGAGCTACGGAAACCTTGCTTACAAAACCGCCTACATGAAAGCCAACTACCCGCTTGAGTTTATGTCCGCCCTGCTTACCGCTGACGCCGGAGATACCGAAAAAATAGCCGAGATAGTTGAAGAATGTCAGAAAATGAAAATACAAATTCTGCCTCCGGACATAAACGAGAGCGAAAAGGAATTCACCGTTGTGCAAGAGAAAAACGCTATTCGTTTCGGGCTAATGTCAATTAAAAATTTTGGTGAAGGTATAGCGGAAAGTATAGTAAAAGAAAGAGAGAAAAACGGACCGTACAAATCACTTGCCGACTTTCTCTCTCGCGTTGAGGATAAAAACCTAAACAAAAGAGCTCTGGAGGCTTTGATTAAATCCGGAACGCTTGATGTTTTCGCCAGCAGATCAAGCATGCTTGAAGCTTTGGATTTACTTTTAAATTATCATAAAGAAGCGCACACAACCGCAAAAATACAAGCTTCTTTGTTTGCCGGCTCAACAGAGGATACTCTTAATCTACCACAGACTTCCCCTACCCCACTTTTACAAAAGCTACTTTGGGAAAAAGAACTCTTGGGACTTTATATCTCTGGCCATCCGATGG
This sequence comes from Patescibacteria group bacterium, assembly GCA_015491135.1. Lineage (GTDB taxonomy): Bacteria > Patescibacteriota > Minisyncoccia > Phycocordibacterales > UBA2100 > S143-145. The sequence continues at coordinate 3,636 of WFWK01000085.1, forward strand.
ATGCGTTCTCAGATAGACTAAAAGGCAAACCCACCCTGCAAGAAGTCAAAAAAACGACTCGCCCCGGTGTTACCACCGTAATAGCCGGAGTGATAGATGAAGTAAAAACAATCCTTACAAAGAAAAATGAAAAAATGGCATTTGTAAAGATAAGTGACAAAAAAAGCTCACTTGAAGTAATCGTTTTCCCCAAAACTTACAAATCAATACAGAACTTGCTACAAGAGAACACTCCCATTTTATTTAAAGGTCAGTTTTCAGAAAGAAGTGGAGAGAAAAGCTTTACGGTTGAAGCTGCAAAAAAACTGGAGTAATTAAGATTTCTTTAAAATCGATACATACTCTGCAGAGCTTTGTCCTGCCACAGCGCCTGTGCTCCAGCAGAGTTGCAGAGAGTATCCACCCGAGGGCCTGTTTATATGCAAAAGGTCACCAACAACAAAAAGACCGGGAATTATTTTCGATTGCATCGTTTTGGTGTCTATCTCTTTCAAGTCCACTCCTCCATCTGCAACTATGGCATGCTCATAACCCATAAGCGAATCTATTTTAATTCTAAAATCCGTCAATTGCGATAAAATACATTTTCTTTCTTCTTTTAAAATTTGGTGTGATTTTCTCTCAAAAGGGATATTACATCTTCTGAGGACGACTTCGGCCAAAGATTTCGGCAAAATCTCGGATAGTGAGTTTTTAACTTGCTTGTTTGGAGAAGTGGTGAAAAGTTTAACTAATCTTTTATCCAGTGCCTCAAAGCTGGTGTCGGGAAACATATTTATTGATGCTTCAACTTTACCTTTCTTTAAAAATTCCTTTACCGTATGCGATGAGTTTATAACCAAAGGACCTGAGATTCCGAAATGAGTAAAAAGAATTTTTCCGGTTTTTTTCAAAAATGTTTTTTCGTTTTGTTTAAATTTCAATTGCATAAAAGATAGACTCACCCCCGATAAAAATTTTAAAAATTTTTCATTTGACTTAAGTGGAGTTAAATCCGCGCTCGGACTGTAAACTGTGTGACCCAAATCAGACAAAAACTCAAATCCGTCTTTTGAGCCGAGCTTGCCACCCGAGAGACCTCCGGTTGCAAGAATTACACTTTTTGCAAAATATGCTTCATTTGCTGTTTTTACACCAAAGCCGTTTTCTTTTTTCACTATTTTTCTAACCGGCGAGCTTACAACTATCTCTACTCCGGAGCTTTTTGCAAAATTCAATAACACATCCCTAACGTCCGTGGCCTTCTCAGATTTTGGAAACATTCTTCCGCGCGCTTGCACAACAGTTGGCAACCCAAGCTTTTCAAAAAAAGAGATGGTATCTGCAACAGAGAATCTGGCAAAAACAGAGTGCAAAAAAGGAGCCGCGTCACCGTATTTTGACAGAAACTCGCGCTTGTTTTTAAGGCCAAGCTCGTTTGTGATGTTGCATCTGCCTCCACCGGTTATCGCAAGTTTTTCTCCGGGCTTTTTTCGTTTCTCTAACACCAAAACAGACGCTCCTGCTTGCGCGGCAAATCCGGCAGAAACAAGCCCTGAAGGACCTGCTCCCACAACCAAAACATCAACTGTGTCTTTTTTATTATTCATGTGTGTACATTAACACGCTTTATACTTTTTACTAGCAACACAAATACAACAAAACAAAGTAAATTTAATGACTTTTTAGTTTCTTGTTTAAATCTTTATCAAAACTTATGATTTTGTACTTTTTAGATAAAACAATAAGCGACATATCCGTAAAAGAAAGCTTATTATCATTTGAGTTTACAAAATACTCAATTGTTTCATCAAAATATACAGTTGAAGGTATTACAACAAAATCGTCGGAACCAAATACATGTAAAGTAAAATTTTTAGCTTCGTTTAAAGCTTTGTATTTTTTAAGAACAGTTATAACCTCAGCAACAATATGATCAGTAAGAAAAAATACTCCCGAATGTTTCAATAAAACTTGCTTTGCCTTCTTGTGCAATAAATCTTTTTCTATAATTGATGCCACCCAAACATTTGAATCAAAAACGGTTTTAATACTCATAGACTATTTTATCAATATCTTCATTGCTAAGACCGGGCTTATCTTTAATACTCCCGACAATGTTTTTGAAAAAATCCTCTCTTGTGTATTTTTTATCTCTCGTTTTTTTACTTACACTTGGACTTATTTTTGCGATTTTTTTGTTGCGCAAGTAAAGCTCAAATCCCACGCCCGCCTCCAGAGATTTTCTAAAACTTTTACTGTTACGCAAAAGTTCGCGCATTGTTATTTTTTGGAATTTTTTAGTATGTGTATTTGCCATGAGCTTTATTGTAAAATATGTCAGACAATTTGTCAAACAACAAAATACAGTGTCAACGCTCGCATGGGGGTTGTCTTCTAGCAAAATAAGAGTTACTATAAAAGCAAGCGAGAATTGCGACGGCTACCAACCGTCGGTCCGGAAAGTCGGACAAAAGCGGGGTAACCCCTTTTCTAACTCGCAATACGTAAATGAGTGCCCGCCTACGGCGGGAAGTCGGGTGGAACCGCGGCTTTAGTGAGTCGTCCCGACAGAAACGTTTTGGCGTTTTTGTCGGGACGACTTTTTATTTAAGTTTATCGGTTTAAAATAGACATATGC
>WFWK01000086.1 GCA_015491135.1 Patescibacteria group bacterium
GTAGACTGTGGTACTTATACCTCAGATTGGGGAACTTACGATGACTCATATTCTTCCGATTGGGGCACCTATGATGATTCGTACACTTCCGATTGGGACTCATATGACTATGCGGATTCATACACAAGTGATTGGGCAACTTACGATGACAGCTACACTTCCGATTGGAACACTTATGATGACAGTTATGTTTCTGACTGGAACACTTATGATGACAGCTACACTTCCGATTGGTCAGTTTACGATGACTCATATGCTTCCGACTGGAATACTTACGACGATAGCTATACAAGTGATTGGTCAGCTTACGATGATAGCTATGTAAGCGATTGGTCAGCTTACGACGACAGCTACACTTCCGATTGGTCTGTAGATAACACACAAACCGGTCAATGGTACGACATTGCTGAGGCACAACCACAAGGTCAGTGGTATGACATTGCCGAGGCCGAGCCTCAAGGTCAGTGGTATGACATTGCTGAGGCGCAACCTCAGGGGCAATGGTACGATATCGCTGAGGCGGAGCCGGTTCGCGTCTCTCAACCAACCCGCACAATCACACAGCCGTCTCCGGTTGTCATACGCAACACCAATACCAATGTGGTACGTCCTGTGCAAGTGGCACAACCTACTCCGGTGAAAGTGGCAGTAGCGCAACCTGTACCTGTGCCGGCACCTCGTCCTGTACCTGTTCCAACTCCGGTACCTACTCCTGTACCTACTCCAAGGCCGGTTCCCGTTCCAACACCTAGACCAACTCCCGTTCCTGTTCCTACACCGGTACCAACATCGGTACCTGTACCGACACCTACTCCCGTTCCGGTTCCGAGAGTTATACCGGTTCCGACACCAACACCTGTGCCTTTGCCACAGATACCGGCAACTCAAACTCCTCAGTGTAAAATCTATGTACCAACAACCGCTGTGTTGCCAAACAGCACAATTCAGATCAACTGGGTAACAACAACAAACACAACAAAAGCTCTGCTTTCAGGAACCGCTCTTCCTGCTCACAATGTATCTGTTGCAGGATTCAGAGGATTTGAAAGAGTGAGAGTATCCGACGCAGGCACTTACATCTACACACTTACGGTCTTCAACGCGCAAGGACAAAGCTCAACATGTATGGCATCGGTATATGTAAAGGAAACTGCTCCGGCTCCGGGTTACTACTACGGAGGAGTACAAACACAGACAATCTACTTGCCAACCCCGATTTATCCGGAGAACCCGAACGTTACGGAATCTGTAGTTGTTGAGCAACCTTCAATTGAACTTAGACAAATCCCTTACACCGGTGTTGACGGAAAACTGTTTGCAATCATTGCAACACTGATAGCGCTTGCAAGTTTATCTGGAGCATGGATTATGCTTAAAAAAGGAATGCTCTCTTTTGTTGGTATATATCCGGCAAGCAACAAACAGGTTGTAAATGAGATTGCAAACGAAAACGTTAAGATTGCAGAGGTTGTACAAAAAGGTGATTCAATAGAGTTGATTGAAGATGAAAACGGTCCCAGATTGAAATTCACAAGAGTTTAAGCCGCCGCCTTGCCATTGCTTCAAAACGCGCAAAAACCCGAGGTTTACCCTCGGGTTTTTGTGTTGTTGTGTTGTGTAGGTTAAAAAAGCGTTTTGGTAAGAGAGGGTTTTTGTGAGATAGTTTCCCACGAGCTTGTATCAATTGGAAATTCTTTTGTTTTTCCCAAATCTTTGTACTTGAGCTTTCCGTGCGTTAAAGCGTAGTCGTATATTTTTTTGGTCACTTTTACATCTTGTTCACAGTATTTGCAAACTTTTTCAATTTCTCCTTCTTGCCACCAGCGAATGGCTTGCAAGCCGTGCGAGCTTTTGCCTTCTCCAAGAGTGGCTTCCGCAACAATATCAAGCTTTATGCGCCTGCCCAAGCTTTTGTGAATTTCTTTGAGAAGGTCTATGCTTTTAATTTGGAAAAGGTCTCCGGGGAAATATTTGTTCAAAAGGGGAATATCAAAATGGTCTGAGTTGTAGCCGATTAAAATATCCGTATCTTCTATTATTTTCCAGAGCTTGTTTAAATCTTTTTCCAAAAACGACTGATAAGAATCGGTTTTATAATCGTAAATTGAGACAACGGCAAGAGTCAAATCCTCGGGTTTTGATGAGCCCACGTCGGCAAAAGTGTTTGCCGTCTCTATATCAAAAACAATCTTTCGCATAAGGGCAATTATATCGCAGTATTTTTTCCACACAACTTACAAGGTCGGACCTTGTAAATTAGCTTGTAAGTTGAGAGTTGGTGTTGTTTTGATATACTGGAAAAATGAAACTGTCACAAGAATTACGCAAAAGAGGTTTAATTCAAGATGCAACCGAAAACATTGACGAAGTATTGGACAGTCAAAAACCGGTGTTTTATCTTGGAGCGGACCCGACTGCAGATTCTTTACATGTAGGCCACCTCCTTACATACATTACCGCCAAACGCCTTGTTGATGCCGGGCTTTCCGCGATTTTGATTGTAGGTGGCGGAACCGGCAGAATAGGAGACCCAAAGCCGAATGCTGAAAGAACTTTACTTGATGAGAAAGAGATAAACAAAAACCTCAAAGCCCTAAAAAAGCAAGTGAAAAAACTGTTAGGCAGGGAAGTTCGTGTTGTTGACAACTACACTTGGCTTAAAAAGTTAACCCTTATAGATTTCCTGCGTGATATCGGTAAAAACTTTACGGTAAACTCGCTTATTAAAAAAGACGCTATCGCAATGCGACTTAAAAGTGATATCGGACTTTCTTATACCGAGTTTGCGTATCCGCTTTTGCAGGCATTTGATTTTTGGGAGCTTAACCGGCGCTACGGGTGTACACTGCAAATCGGCGGGTCTGACCAGTGGGGAAATATAGTGGCGGGAGTTGATCTGATAAGAAAAAAAAGCGGAAAGGAAGCACACGCTTTCACTATTCCTTTACTGGTGGATAAAAAAACAGGCAAAAAATTCGGAAAATCTGAAGGTAATGCTATTTGGCTTGATGAGAGTAAAACTTCCGTTTATGAATTTTACCAATTTTTCATAAACACACCTGACGAGATGGTTGAAGATTTGCTTTTGAAACTCACCTTTTTGTCGCTTGATGAAATTGAGCAGATATTGAACAAGTGGAAGGGCTCTCCCGCGGAGCGTCTGGCACAAAAGACACTTGCATTTGAGGTTACAAAATTTGTTCATGGGGAAAAACAGGCGCAAACCGCCAAGCAAGCAAGCGAGATACTTTTTTCAAACCCAAGCTCTTTTTCCAAAAACGTTGCAGACATGTTGAAAAACACGCCGATAGCCTTCAGTTTTAAGAGTCTACCATCTGATATTGTTGATGTTTTGGTTGAAGTTGGTCTTGCAAAATCAAAAAGAGAGGCGAGAGACTTTCTAAACAGGGGAGCTGTATCGGTGTTTGACAGAACACTGTCTTTGCAAGATTCTTTTTCAAAAAATGACTTTAAAGACAAAATTGCTCTGCTTAAGAGAGGCAAAAAACAGGTACGGGTTATTTATTTGTAAATTTACTGAGATTGCGGGTGTTTTTTGCAAAGTAAGGCTTTTGGAGTATAATGACATGGCCTATGAAAGACTATTATGAAATATTGGGTGTCTCGCGTGACGCTTCCGAGGCTGACATTAAAAAAGCTTTCAGGAAACTTGCGCAAAAATACCACCCCGACAAAGGTGGAGATGAGGCGAAATTTAAAGAAATATCCGAGGCTTATGCTGTTTTGGGAGATAAGAAAAAAAGAGCCGAGTATGATACATATGGACAAACTTTCGCCGGCTCCTCAAGTGGCGGTTTTTCCGGTTTTGATTTTTCAAATTTTGCTCAAGGGTTCGGGGGTGGTGCATTTGAGTTTGACCTGGAAGATTTGTTTGGCGGTTTTGAAGACTTTTTCGGTGGTACCCAAAGAGCCGGTAGAGTAAAAAGAGGAAGAGATATATCGGTTGATCTGGAGATTTCGTTTAAAGAATCGGTTTTTGGTACAACAAAAACCATAGTATTACAAAAGCAGAAAAAATGCGAAGCCTGCGGTGGAGTTGGAGCTGAAGATAAAGACAAATTCAAAACTTGTCCAGCCTGCAACGGAAAAGGCAAAATTCACGAAACCAAAAGAACTATTTTGGGTACATTTACAACAGTTGCAACATGCAAGCAATGCTCGGGTACGGGGAAGGTTCCTGAGAAACCATGCAAAACTTGTGGTGGAGAAGGTGTGGTTGTCGGAAGAGAAGAAGTTGAAATTAAAATTCCCGCCGGTATAGAAGACGGTGAGGTTGTACGACTTGCCGGATTGGGAGAGGCAACAAAGGGAGGCGAGCCGGGTGATCTTTATGTTAAGGTTCATGTAAGTCCCGATCCGGTTTTCTCAAGAGAGGGTCTTAATTTGAAAATGACTTTACCCGTTAAAATAACCGACGCTCTTTTGGGAGCGCAATACAAAGTGGTTGACTTGGAGGGGAATGTGATAAAATTAAAAATCCCGCAGTTTACAAAAGATGGAGATATTTTAAGATTAAAAGGGAAGGGAATAAAAGCTGGAGGAAGAACGGGAGACTTATTGGTTGAGGTGCAAATGGAAATGCCCAAAAAACTCTCAAGAAAAGCAAAGAAACTGTTGGAAGAGTTGAAAGAAGAGGGGGTTTGATAAAATCAAGGCTTAGGGAAGAATTCTTTAAATTTCTCATAAACCACAACCTCGCCGTCCTTAGCGGCTTGGTTTAGCTTTTCTGCTCTTTTTTCAAAGTTGGAAAATTTTGCCGAGTATGCCGGAGGTTCAATGATTGTAATATTTACACCTTTATCTTTTAACAAATTAGGTAGAATGTTCAGATTATAAAATCTTTTCTCTTCACTTTTTAGATATTCTTTAGCTAAGGTTTTGCTTGTTTTAGATATGTGTCTTGCAATTACAAAATCAATAAGTTTGTTTTTATGATAGGTATTTCGGGGGCGGGTTAGTAGAACAAAAATATCTGTACACCCATCATTTGCCGCTTTTTCAATAGGTAAAGGTTCGGTTACCGCCGCGTCCCAATAGTGATGATCTCTGAGTTGTAATGGTTTTCCGGCCAACAAAGGCACGTTGGAGCTACATTTAATTCCGGTTAATATTTCACTTTCATCCCTGTAGTCTGTTATTATGTGAGACTTTCTGTCCCGTATTGATGTTGCAAGTACTCTAAAGCGTGAAGGATCTTCCAGTATTTTTTTGGTATTTAAAGGAACCTTGTTTATATATATGTGGTCAACAAGATATGACAAGGAGATTATAGGTTTGGTACTTAAAAATCGAAACGGGTTTATGAAATTATTATTATTTATATAGTTATAATAAATATGCAATCCTTCGTGTGCTTGTTCGGAAGCAAAATATACGGCAGATAAAGCTCCCGCTGATACGCCGTATATATTGTCAAATCCGTTTGCAAGTTTTAATTTTTGTAAAGCCAGCATCATGCCACCGGAGAAGACACCACGCATTGCTCCACCTTCTACGATTAAACAGGTTTTTCTGTTTGCTACAGCATCTTTTCCTTTGCGGGATTTTTCATATAAAGTACTTAAAGTATTGTTCAATATTTTATCCTTTTGTATTTGCATATGTGTGTATATATTATAC
>WFWK01000087.1 GCA_015491135.1 Patescibacteria group bacterium
AAAGAAGATCACGCACACAACCACCAACCAAATAGGCCTCAAAACCGTTATCTGTTAGAGTTTGCGCGACTTGCAAAACCTCTTGCGGAATTGAATTTTTATCAATCTTATTCATTTTTGATAGTATAAGCCTCTAATTTAAATTGGCAAATTTATAATAAGCTAATCCTTAAATAATACAAAGAAAATTTAAGCAACCGATTCTGCCAAATGTATTTACCAAATTTGCATTGAGAATTTGTGCAAATATAATGATTAAAGGTTGGCAAAACTAAAGCTAGGAGAATACGATGAGCAAAGAAAATGGCTGGCTTGTATTTGTTCCCACACACAACAAAGAGGGAAAAGAATTTGCAATTGAACATCACCGTACATTTGACCAGTTCGTGCGCGAACGGACAGGAGGACTCACTCTCCTGCGCTCGGCAAAAGGTGAATGGATAAATCCAATAGGAAAACTGTACCGCGAAGGTATGATTCCGGTTATTATCGTCGGAAAACGTTCTCATATAATTGAAATTCTAGATTTTATAAAAACACACTACGATCAAGAAGCGGCACTCGCCTTACGCATTGCAGATGAAGTTTTGCTTAAATGATAGATTTATCAAAAATTGACAACCGTCGAGCTTGTAAGTTCGGCGGTTTTATGTTTGCCCCGCCCGCACCGTGCGCGCACAGTGCGGGCACGCAAAGCAAAGCAGTCTGCCCGCACCATACTATGATGCACGATTTCTTGGTTTCTTTACGATATCATTCACATACTTTTGCTTAATTTATTATGTATACAAATTGGTAAGTATGGTGCGGGTAAACTCCGGTTGCGCGTTGCGCACCCGGGAGGACTCGAACCCCCAACCCCGTGGTCCGAAGCCACGTGCTCTATCCATTGAGCTACGGGTGCATACCGCTATATTACGTGAGATTAAATAATCTGTAAACTCCCAATACTAAAACCCCACACATTGTAAATGTGTGGGGTTGGATGATTTAAGATATTTCATTTAACAAATCTTCAAGAGCTTGAGCTGGGTTTTCGGCTCTCACAATTTGCCTTCCCACAACCAAATGTGTGGCCCCTGCCTCTATTGCACCTTTAGGCGTATTCACTCTTGACTGGTCATCTACCGAGACGCCGGCAGAGCGCACACCGGGTGTTATAAATTTCATACCAGAAAGCGCGGGGTCAGCAGCTAACATTCCAACCTCTTTGGGAGAGCAAACAATTCCCGCACATCCGGCATCTTTTGCCTTTTGCGCCAGCTTTTTAACCGCCATTTCAGGCTCTGTACCGTAAACTTCCAAACATTCACTTTTACTTAAAGAAGTAAGAACTGTTACCGCATAAACTTCCAGTCCCACTTCAACAGCGCTTTTGAGCATAGAAACTCCACCTGAGGCATGAACCGACACAATATCAGCTCCGCATCTTTTGATGGCCAGAGCGCGTTTTTGTACAGTAGCAGGAATATCATGCAATTTTAAATCAACCCATATCTTTCTAGCTCCATACCAACGTAATGCTTCAATTGCATGCAGATCATGTTCATCAAATAAATGATGAATTTTTATTGCATACAGTTTATCAGTGAAGCGTTTGGTAACTTCTCTAGTAACAGAAACTGCTTCATGCAATTGTAAACCATCAAGAGCAAGAATAATTTGCCTCTTAGTTTGCATTGCCCTGTTCCCCTTTCTTGAATTTTCCTTTCAAAAACACCGGTTAAGTTATAGCTTAGAAAGCGGTTTTATGCAAATTCTACAGCAGTTTATATTATTACCAAGCAAAGAGTGACCACCATGGTCTTTTCAAATCATCTTGCATGATACCCTGCTTACCAAGTTCCGCCTCTTCTTCTATCTCAACATCAAACAAGAAAAACAGTTTTTTCTTTTGAACTCGTTTTACTTTTGGCTTACCATCTGCCACCACCAACTGCCATCCCTCTTGTTGTATTTGCGCTTCTGCTTTTGCTATTTTTTGAATTTCCTCTTCAGGTAGATCTTCTATACCAGCGCAGTTTGCGCAAGGGATTTTGTTTTCAAGAATGTCTTTTAATACCCTTTTTGCAACTTCGCTTTTGTTTCCTTTTGCAATAACTTCTCTTATCACCTCCGCATTGACACTGGTATGTGCAGTTTGAAAAGCGTTAAGCGCTCTTTTAGAGAGCCTGTTTCCGTTTTCGTCTACATAATCTCCAGGGGTCTTTGATTGCCTCCCGGCTTGCGCATCCGCATTCCGAGGTATCTCCATTGAGAACTCAGGAATACCATTCTCCTCATGATCCGGGAGCGCACTGACATTCTTGGGGCGTGTGCCGTGATTATCTTTCTCCGCTGCGTCATACGAAGTGTCAAAGCGTGCAACATTTCCTTTTTTGCTCCTCGCTTCATCTTCATCCATATCATCATCTACAACCTCAAGCGACATTGGCTTTGCATTACGCATGCGCTCAGGCGTCCAGTACTCCTGCGCTCTGTTGGGCGAGATACTATTTGGCCTTGTGCCTTCTTTTAGAGTTATTCTTGCTTGCACATCGGTAGCAAGTATTCTCTGCAAAGCAATGACCGCCGTTTTCGCTTTTTGAGGGTCAATACCGGCTAACTCAATTCTTTTATCGTCCAGAATCTCATCAATTCCGTCTATTTTGCAAAACACATCACCGCCTTCCTTTTCCCGCCCTGTAGCACGTGGCGCCAAATTTGCCTGGGGTTTACACTCTAATAACTCTATAATCTGTTCCGCTTGTGTTTTGGTAAGTTTCGCTTCTTTTGCAATTGCCTCAATGAGTTCAGCTTTGTTAAGCGCGAAAGAAACATTTGTTGTGAACAATAATGCTATTGTTGCAAATAACATTTTTTTCATAAGCCGTTTGATAACTTATAAATAAATTTAAATGCAATTTATAAACAATTAAATTATAACCTAATTTTTCTCCCATTGTACCTTTTGTGTACTCAAATCAATCAATAGACTATATACAGAACGCCTACCTCCTTTGCCGATTTTAATCTTTGCCAAAAATTTTCTGTACCGCAACGAGTTTATTGTTATTTCTATTTTGCCGTCTTTTGCAATACCTTTTGTTGGTGTAAATATACTTTTTGCTTTGCCGTTTTCCAAGCGAGTTGTTCTGCCGAGCTTGTTTTTTGCATACACGGGGGTATAACTTATCAACTCCCAAGGAGCAGGTTCTTTGAGAGTAATTGTTAAGATGTTTTTTCCTGTTTTTTGTAATATTGCAACACTGTCTATAAACTCCGGCGTTCCGCTTATGTTATAAAAAGAGTTGTATATGTTACGAAATTCTGAATTTTCTGACATGTAAGTTTCCAGATTCTCTTTTATATTTTCGGGAATGTCTTTTTGATTTTTAAAAAAACCAAGCAGTTTTATAAATGCCGCTTTTTTTATTGTTTCATCTTTTTGACAATTCAATGTTGTCTGCAGTTGCTGAGTGGTGCTTAACTTACTAAAATCACTCAGAGAGGATATTACATAAGAGTTGTAAGCGCATTTGAAAACTCCAAACAAAAGATACCCGGCAACAATGATAAGCACTATAGCAATAACAAGATAAACTTTTTTGCTCGTGTTAATTTTTGTTTTTATTTTTTTATAAATATTCATAAGCCATGTAAATTTTAATCAGGTGTAACACATGATGCTTCTCCATCAAGCTCTATGCCGTGATGCCTTAAAAGTTTAATTATCTCTTCTCTAGTCCAGCCAGGACCCCAGTAAGCAAGCCCATTATCTTCTTCTAGTAGTAGCTCGCAGACATCTGGCGCATCTTCTAATCCCAAAAAGTCATTGTTCGCTGCATGTTTCATAGCATAAAGAATTTTTCCAAACATATCCGATCCGACAACCGAAGAAGATTCTTTATCGTGCGCTTCCCCTGATATATAACTTGGCCAATCGACAGTGTCAGTTAAATCCCACAAGACAGCGGCAGTGCTTATTTCATAAGCGCTGTTCCATCTCTCTTTCAGTTTTTTTCTAACTATCCGTCCTGTGTCCGGATCCCTTGTCTCACAACGCTCTTCAGGTGATTCCAAAAAACTCCAGCTATTTGAAAACTTATTTGGTTTATATGTTTCCTTATTTCTTAGGAAGAAAAGCATTGCATTTCCAAAAAAATCTGCAAATCCTTCTTTAAAAGCTGTTTCTTCATCTATGTATTGCCTGCAAAAACTATGTGGACCGCTGCTTGTATCAAGTGTAGCTAAAATATCATGAATATAGTGTCCATACTCATGAAGTATAGTTGGATCATTGTAGCCAAAATCAATTCCGCTACCTACTTCGTCTGCCAATTTTATAGTTTGCCCACTACCAGAATATAAAGCCCAATCACCATACGGATAAAGAACATCAAGCCTATCTATTCCGTCACTGCTGAATACACTAGTTTCTTCCAGTAGGTAATTGCGCGCTTGTCTTAGCACATCAATAATATTAAACAGTTGAGCCCCGCCAACAATTCTTTTGTCAGGTGTGCCACAGAAAGCTCCTGTTTGGTATTCCCAAGACTCAAGTTGCGGTTCCATATCAGGATAAACCCGTATCCTATCAAAAATCACAGATCCTTTATTTGGAGTAACTATTTGCTCTTTGCTTACAAACGCCACATATGTGTTACACCCATCATCTTCAAGTAAAGCTCTTGCTGCAGAATTTCTAGGATACACCCTGATTGCATATTTCTCTCCCGGACTGCGTTCTATCTCAAACCTAAAATTGCCTTCATCATCTGTAACGGTGCGAGCAATGACTGTAGCGTCAGGATCGTGGCGATCGCTCCACTTTACCAGCTGAACAGGAACATTCACCACAGGATAGAACCTTTCAGAGTTTATGTTGATTACTTGTATATTTCCACGACCTGTTGGGTTTGGCATTACTGTAAGATCATAGTCGGCATATTCAAGCTTTCCCGCAATCTCAAAACGACCAGGTGCCGGACATGGGCCACCTGTATCAATATCTGACTCTCCTTGATTTAGGATCCCGTCATCACAGCGCGGTGGCAAACACTTGCCGTCCCTGCAAGTTCCGGGTCTACAACTTATCTGCACCTCGCGTATGGGGCTATCAGAAAGTGCTCCTGTAGTGCTAGAGACAGTATATTCTTTTAAAGTGGTTCTATTTACACAAGAGTCTTCTGCCAAAGCGTTTGCTTGTTGCAGAGACTCTAGTGCATTTTCCCAAGTTTTATTTACAATATATCCTTTTTGACTTGGATTGCTGCCTCCGTCTGTATCTACCGGCAAAATGCATGCTCCCTCTTCACAGCCATTATCACATTCTATACGTTCTCTGTTTGCTAAAACTCTTGTACCGTCACTTTCGTTAAATTGTCTTTTAGACTCTTCAGAAAAAACCGCCTCAGATAAAACGGTAGGACTTTCACAGTAGTCACCGGTTGTCGTCCAAGCCCCAGTACCAAAACGTTTCAGTGCTGTGGAGCCCTTTACGTATGGTTCTTTGCCCCCATCGCTCTCTGGCAAAACACATGCGCCATCTATACATGATGTTGTATTATAAATGGTACCTTTTACCGGTTTAAACAAACATGTTGCTTCCTTAAAAATTGGGTTGCCGTCTCTGTCAGTGCCTACAACTTCGTTTATATACGCGCTTACTCGATCTACTGTTCTGCAAAAATCCGTTGCAACCGGCTCGCAGCGTGACACAGCGCGTTTTTGCCCCCTTAGCATACCTCGTTCACGAAACCAACCTAAAACACCGGTTGTATCATCTTCCAAAGACACTTTTTCTCTGTACATTGTCTTTTTGGTGAAATAGTCTTTCTCTGCGTTTTTAATACCGCAACCATACTTGTCAACTTTATCATAAAAATCAAGAGTTATATTACCATCATGAAAGAATGAAGATCTTGAAAGACAAGAATACTCTACTC